>JAGQSE010000048.1 GCA_020439725.1 Acidobacteriota bacterium | reverse complement strand
TTGAGGAGTCGACGAGGCCCGGATCAGGGACGCTCGAGGGCGGCGCGGCGGTCGATCTCCTCCTGCAGGTTGCGGCGGCTGGCCAGCAGGTCGCCGGCGCGGCCAAAGAGCTGCAAGCCCTTCTGGATCTGCCGGTCACCTTCGGCGAGGGCGCGATGCCAAGCGTCTTGGCCGAAGGTGGCGTTGAAGATCTCGGCACGCAGCTGGCGAGCGATGTAGTCACGGGTCTCCTGATCCGCCAGCTGTTCGTCGACCTTCTCGGCAGTACCCAGGTCGTGCTCGAGGAGCCAACCGCGGAACCGGTCGAGGACACCGGGCCCCGGCCTCCAGCTCTCTGAATCGACCGGGTGATCGGCGCTGTACTCGACCGCGAAGTCGAAAAACGCGCTTCGGGTGTGGAGCAGCTGGAGGAAGGGAGAGACCTCGTCGAGCTCGACCAGCACATCGGGGGTGATGCCGCCGCCGCCGTAGACCGTCCGCCCGAGATCGGTGAGGAAGCTCTGCTCGTCGGCCGTGTGGGGCGCTGGAGCGGGGTTGCCCTCCGCGTCGGTGGCGCTCAGCGGGTTGTAGGCGTAGTAGTCGTAAGGCGAGCTGTAGTCGCGCTGGATCAGCCGGCCCGAGGGCGTGTAATAGCGGGCCGTGGTCAGTGCCAGGCCGGCGCCGTAGGACAGGCTGTAGACGGTCTGCACGAGGCCCTTGCCCCAGGTTGGGGTACCGACGATGAGGCCGACGTCGTGATCCTGGATGGCTCCCGACAGGATCTCGGCGGCGGAGGCCGTGCCGCTGTTGACCAGCACCACCACGGGGACGCCGAGGTCGCCATAACGCTCCTCGGCGAAGAAGGTCTGCTGCGAGTTGCGCGTCCGGCCGCGGGTCTCGACGATCTTGGCACCGGCGGGCAGGAACTGGTCCCCCACCTCGATGGCCTGGTCGAGAAGGCCGCCGCCGTTGTTGCGCAGGTCGAGGAGGAGCTTCTTCATGCCCTCCGCCCGCAGGTGCTCGATGGCGTCGGCGACTTCCTTGCCGGTGGCGCGGTTGAAGTCAGTGAGCCGGAGGTAGCCGACCTCGGGCGTCATCATGTAGGCGTGGCGGACGGTGGTGAGGGGGATCTCGGCCCGCTCGACGGTCATCTCGAGGGGCTCGTCGAGGCCGCTTCTCAGAATCGTGATGGTCACCGGCGTGCCCTTGGGGCCCTTGAGCTTGGACACCGCATCGTCCAAGGACAGCGACTCGGTGGACTCCCCGTCGATCGTGTCGATGATGTCGCCGGCGCGGATGCCGAGGCGCGACGCGGGACCACCCTCGATGGGTGTGATCACCGTGACCCGGTTGTTGCGCAGCCCGATGAGGATGCCCAGGCCGTAAAAGCTGCTCCGCTGCCGCTCGCGCATGCCGTCGTAGGCCTGCGGTGGCAGGAAGTTGGTGTGCGGGTCGAGAGTCCGGCTGAGACCTCCGATGGAGGCGTAGACCAGGTCGCGATAGGAGACGTCGCCGCCATAGGCCTCGTGGGCCTTGGTCAGGAGCTCGGTGTAGAGCTGCATCGACTCGCGGGTCTGGTCGTCGAGGGCCTGGAGCCGGGAGCCGAAGAGGCTGGCAGCGAGCAGTGCGAGAGTGAAAAGGAGAGCGGAGAGGTTGCGCCAGGGTCGGGTCATGGCGGGCAGTCTACCACCGGGGGAGGCTGCTTGACTTTCAGGGTCCGGCGCCGGAAGATGCCCCGCGGGTGAGTTCATGTTTGGCCCCTTGGGATTTCCTGAAGTCGTATTCATCGTCGTCCTCGCACTGTTGATCTTCGGCCCGAAACGGCTGCCGGAGCTCGGCAAGACGCTGGGGCGTGGTCTGGGGGAATTCCGCCGGGCCTCCAACGAGCTCAAGCGGACGTTCAACGCCGAGCTCTCCCTCGATGACGACGAGGAGCGGCCGTCGGTGTCGCGCCGGTCGCTCAAGCCCGAGGAGGCCGCCGAACGCGAGCCCGCCCGACCGGCGCCGCAGCTGCGGCCCGCCGCGGAGACCTCCATCGCGCGCCAAGCGGGGGGCCGCGACGAAGCTGCCCCCGCCGCGGAGACGGTGGTCGAGGTCGCCGGCACCGAGGCCGTGCCGGCAGAGGCCGAGGACACCGCCGAAGCACCCGACGCCAAGGGCTGAGCGGCCGCCTGCCACCCGTCGCCGAGTCCCCCGATGGCCCATTTCGAGCCCAAGACAGAACCGCCCCGGATCCCGCCACCGGAGGCGGAGTCGCCGGTGCCGGGAGACGAGCAGCTGGCGTCGATGTCGCTGGTCGACCACCTCGAGGAGCTGCGGCGCCGGATCCTCCGCTCCGTGGTGATCTTCGCGGTGGCGTTCTTCGTCTGCTGGAGCTTTCACCGGGAGATCTTCGACTTCCTCAAGCAGCCCATCGAGCCCTACCTTCCCGGTGACCAGAAGCTGAGCTTCTTCTCGGTCAGCGAGCCCTTTCTGCTCTATTTCAAAACGGCCGCTCTGGCAGCCATATTCCTCGCCTCGCCCTTCCTCCTGGCAGAGCTCTGGGGCTTCGTTTCCCCGGGTCTCTACCGCCGCGAACGCAAGCTGGCGCTGCCCTTCATCCTGGCCAGTACCTTCTTCTTCCTGTGCGGCGGCGCCTTTGCCTACTTCGTCGCGTTTCCCTTCGCCGTCGAGTTTCTTCTCGGCATGGGCGAGGAGTTCCAACCGGTCATCGCCGCCACCCAATACCTCCGCTTCCTGATGACCGTGATCCTGGGGCTCGGGCTGATGTTCGAGCTGCCCATCGTCCTGTTCCTGCTCTCCGTGCTGCGCGTGGTCAGCGCGAGGTTCCTGCTCCGCCACTTTCGCTGGGCGGTGCTGCTGATCTTCATCGCCGCGGCGGTCATCACGCCCACCCCGGACGTGGTCAACCTCTGTTTGTTCGCGGTGCCGACCATCGGTCTCTACCTGCTCGGCGTCGCGGGTGCGTGGCTGGTCGAGCGCGGGCGGCGCAAGCAGGGGGAGGCCGATGCGGCGGCCGGCGAGCCCGCCGCCTAGAGCGGCAGACGGCCGAAGTTCCAGCCGGCCGGTTCGGAACGCACTTGTCTGGCGAAAGAGCCCTCAGAGATAGCCCAGGGCCTTGAGCTTGTCGATGTCTTCCTGCGTCAGGTCGACGGGCCGTGGCCGGTCGAGCTGACGGCGCTGGGACAACCAGCCGTGAAGAGCACGCTGGAGCTCCTCCTCCTGCGCCAGGCCGGTTCCCGCCAGGTTGCGGGTCTCGTGGGGGTCGGTGCGCAGGTCGTAGAGGTAGCGCCCGTCGGGGAAGAAGTTGCTGCCCTCGCTCACCATGTAGGAGAAGTCCGGGGTGCGGATCCGCGCACCCTGGGCGTGGGAGTGCTCGCTGAAGGCGGCGCGGCGGCCGCGTTTGCCGTCGCCGGTGATCTCGAGGAGGTTCTCGCCGTCATTGTCCGGCACCGGAATGCCCGCCGCGGCGAGCAGCGTCGGGAAGACGTCGACGTTTTGCACCAAGCCGGGGATCCGACGGCCCTCGCGCTCGGCACCGGGCCAGCGGATCATCAGCGGCACCCGCGTCGTGGTTTCGAAGAGACCGTGGTGACCGAAGCGCACCCCATGGTCGGCGAGGTTCTCGCCGTGGTCGGCGACGAAGACCACGATCGTGTTCTCGAGCAGGCGCTGCGAGCGCAGGAAGCCCATCAGCCGGTCCACCTGGCGGTCGAGGTAGGCGACCTCTCCCTGATAGAGCTCGCGGCTGCCGCCCAGCGGCATGAAGCTGTACCCGGGCCAGCCGGGGGTGCGGTGCATCCGCCAGTCGCCGTCGGGGGAGAGACCGTGGGTCGTCGTCTGGTGGAAGCCCAGGGCATAGGGCGCCGGTGGGGTGTGCGGCGTGTGCGGATCGAAGAGGTGGAGCCAGACGAAGAAGGGCTTTCGCCGTCCGCTGATCCAGTCCATCCCCTGGTCGATGACCAGCTCGGCGGAGTAGTGGAGCTCGGACAGGCTGGTCTCGTCGAAGCCTTGCCCCAGGCCCGAGTTGTGATTCCCCAAGTGGCGGGCGGCGATGATGGCGAGGGTGTCATAGCCGGCGCCGGAGAACTCTTCGGCGAGGGTGGTGAAGCTTTCCGGCAGCTGGGTCCTGAGGTCGTAGACACCGTGGTTCTTGCCGTAGAGCCCGGTCATGAGCGACGCGAAGCTGGGGTTGGTGACGTTGAAGCACGACACCGTCTCGGGCCAGAGGTCGCTCTCCGAAGCCAGCTGGTCGATGGCCGGCGTGACGTCGGGATCACCGCCCAGAACCCCGATGGCGTCGGCGCGTAGCGTGTCGGCGCCGATCAGCACGACGTTGGGTCGCTCGGGGCTGCCGGGGGGCTCGTGATCGAGGGGGATGCGCGAATAGACCGCGGGGCTGCCCCACACCGAGCGCCGGATCCGGCCGCCACCTTTGCCGCCGGCGCCGAGGGCATCGACCTCGAGCAGCACGTCGACAGTCTGACCGGCGAAGGCGCCGAGGTCGACGTCGACGACCGCCTGTGCCGGCGGCACCGCGATGGTCTCGAGACGCTCGTGGGCCACCACCGGCTCACCCCCCGGCGGGCGCACCGAGACCTTGTAGCTGGTGGGCCAGGGATGCTGCTCGTTGATCAAGGGGATGAAGGAGAGGTAGGGCGCTTGGCCGAGCTCCACCCGGTAGGCGAGGCGAGTGCCCTGCACCTGCTCGAGGGCGCGGATCTCCGACGCCGCGAGGTGGGGGATCTGCTGGAGCTGGAATGGCGTCACCTGCGTCATGTCGCGGACCTCGGAGGCCCCCAGGACGCCGATGTGCCGAGCCCAGGAACGCTGGTTGCCGAGGGAGTCCGGCGCCGCCTCGACCCGGGGCTCTGCCAGCCACAGGTCGGTGCGGTGCCATGCCCCGGCGTCCGCGGGCGCGGCCGGCTGCGGGCTCGAGCAGGCGGCGGCGAGGAGCGTGAGAGCGAGGGGCAGGGCCGGAGCGAGCCGGGTGAGGGGGCGCAGGGTGGCTGTCGCGGTCAAGAAGGGTCCTTTCGCTGATAAAACGGCTCGACGGCGGACCGCCATTGCCCTCGCGCCTTGAGGATCAGCTCGACCGCTTCGCGGGCGGCACCGTGGCCCCCGAGGGTGGTGAGCACCCGATGGGCGACCTCGCACACTTCGGCGGCCGCGTCGGCGGGGCAGAAGGCGAGGCCTACCCGCCCGAGCACACCGAGGTCGGGCAGGTCGTCACCCAGGTAGGCGATCTGTCCGGCGCTGATCCCTTCCTCGCCGAGGAGCGCCTCGAGGGCTCCGACCTTGTCGCGCTGGCCGAGCATCAGCCGATCGAGGCCGAGCTCGCGGGCGCGGATTTCGACGGCGCGGTTGCCCCGTGCGGAGAGCAGACCGACCCTGAGGCCCGTGCTTCGCGCCAGCTTGAGGGCCAGGCCGTCGCGCACGTGGAAGCGCTTCATCTCCTCGCCGGCGGGTCCATAGAGCATCGCGCCGTCGGTGAGGACGCCGTCGACGTCGGTGAGCAGCCAGCGGAGGTCCCGCGCGCGGCGCTCGAATTCCTCGTCGCCGAGGGCACGGCCTGCGGGCGGGTGGTGGGGGTGAGTCATGGCGTGGCTCGGAGGAGTACGGTAGCAGCTCCGTGGACCTTCGTACGCATCGGCACCGATCGGCGCCCAAGCGTGGCTCAGAACAGCTCGAGTCCCCACAGCTGGTGGAGGTGGACGAGGCCCAGGAGGCGGCCGTCATGGTCGGTGACGAAAAGCGAGGTGATGCGGTGGTCTTCCATCCGCTTGAGAGCCGCCGGGGCCAGCTCTTCGGGGCCGATGGCGAGCGGTGACGGGTGGAGGCAGTCGACGGCGGTGCGCTGCAGCAGGCCGTCGTCATCGGCCAGGCGGCGGCGCAGGTCCCCGTCGGAGATGCAGCCGACGAGATGACCGTCGGAGTCGGTGACCGCGGTGATGCCGAGGCCTTTGCGGCTCATCTCGTAGATCACCTCGCGCATGGGCGTCGCCTGGTCGACCCGGGGCAGCGCCTCTCCCTGGTGCATCAGGTCCGCGACCCGCAGCAGGCGCTTGCCGAGGCGCCCGCCGGGGTGGAGGCGGGCGAAGTCTTCGGGGGTGAAGCCACGGGCTTCGAGGAGCGCCATGGCGAGGGCGTCGGCGAGGGCCAGCGTCGCCGTGGTCGACGCCGTCGGTGCCAGGTTCAGGGGGCAGGCTTCGCGGTCGATGGGCACCGGCAGGTGGATGTCGGAGCTCTTGGCCAAGGGGCTCCCGGCGCTACCGGTGAGCGTGATCAGCGGCACGCCGAGACGCTTCAGGGTCTCGACCAGCCGCATCAGCTCCTCGGTGGTCCCCGAGTACGAGGCCGCCAGGACCACGTCGCCGGGGACGATCATTCCCAGGTCGCCGTGGATCGCCTCCGCCGGGTGGAGGAAGAGCGAGGGCGTCCCGGTCGAGGCGAGGGTGGCCGCCACCTTCTTCATCACCAGCCCGCTCTTGCCCATGCCGCTGCACACCACGCGGCCGGGGCTGTCCTGGATCAATCGCACCGCCCGGTCGAAGCTCTCGTCGAGGTGGGGGAGGAGACCGAGGATCGCCCGGCCCTCGATCTCGAGCACCTGCCGTGCCACCTCGCGCGGCGACCGCCGGGTGGTCGTGCCGGTCTCGTCACCGCTCACGAAGCCACGCTCCATGGGCGCAGCGCCCGCCGGACCGCGATGACCGAGGCGAGGAGAGTCTCGGCGCGCTCTGGATCGAGCTGTGTCGTGCTGTCCGAGAGCGCGTGTTCGGGATCCGGATGAATCTCGATGAACAGGCCGTCGGCGCCGGCGGCCACCGCCGCCCGCGCCAGGGGCTCGGCATAGCGCCGGGCGCCGCCGGTCTGCTCGCCACCGCCGGGGAGCTGGAGCGAGTGCGTCACGTCGTAGATCACCGGCACGCCGGCGTCGTGGAGCATCGCGAAGCTGCGCATGTCGACCACCAGGTTGTTGTAGCCGAAGGCATAGCCGCGCTCGGTGACGGTGATCCGCTCGTTTCCCGTCGACCGCGCCTTCTCGACCGCGCGCACCATGTCCGGCGGCGCCACGAACTGCCCCTTCTTAATGTTGACGGCGCAGCCGGTCTCAGCGGCGGCGAGGACCAGGTCGGTCTGCCGGCACAGGAAGGCGGGGACCTGGAGGACGTCGCACACCGCCGCCGCCCGGGCGCATTGGTGGGGCTCGTGGACGTCGGTGAGGATCGGCAGCCCGGTCTCCGCCTTGACCTGGGCGAGGATCCGCAGACCCTCTTCGAGGCCGGGGCCGCGGTAGGAGCCCAAGGAGCTGCGGTTCGCCTTGTCGAAGGAGGCTTTGAACACCAGGGCCAGCCCCAGACGGCGGGCGATGTCTTGGACCCGCCGTGCAGCGTCGAGGGTCGCGGTCTCGCCCTCGACGACGCAAGGGCCCGAGATGAGCGGCAGATCCTCCCCCCCCAGGCGGACGCCGGGGGCGAGCTCGAGGGCCGGCACCGCCGGGGCGGCCGTTCCCGTCGGGCTCATCGGGCTTCGACCTCCGCCGGCACCGGGGTGCGGTGCTCGCCGGTGCCGGCCTGCTCCCGCCGCCGGCGATGATCGAGGGCGGCGGCGATGAAGGAGACGAAGAGCGGGTGCGGGTTGGTGGGCCGCGACTTGTACTCGGGGTGGAACTGACACCCGACGAACCACGGGTGATCGGGCAGCTCGACCATCTCGACGAACTTGCCGTCGGGCGACAGCCCCGAGACCACCAGACCGTGATCGACCAGCGTCGACAGGTACTTCTGGTTGACCTCGTAGCGGTGGCGGTG
>JAGQSE010000840.1 GCA_020439725.1 Acidobacteriota bacterium | reverse complement strand
CCAGGTCGCGCGCCTCGAGCTCGGCGCGTTCGAGGTCGATCCTCGGCAGCCGGCGATGGCTGTCCTCGGCGGTTGCGCCGTGACCCGGGAAATGCTTGACGCAGGCGAGAAGGCCAGCGCCCCGGAGGGCCCCGATGGCCGCTCGCACATGGCCGGCGACCCGGGCGGGGTCGTCACCAAAAGAGCGGTCACCGATGGCCCCGGCGCGATCCGCCGGGCAGAGATCCGCCACCGGCGCGAAGCACAGGTTGATCCCCGCCGCCGCCAGCTCGGTGCCGGCAACGCGGAGGCGCTCCGCCGTGCCGGCGGGCTCGCCGCGGCCCAGCTCGGCCATGGGCGGCAGCCGGGTGAACCCGTCCTGGAAGCGCTGGACGCGACCGCCCTCGTGGTCGGTGGCGACGAGGAGCGGCTCCCCGGGGTGCGCACAGCGCTCCTGGAGCTCCGCGGTGAGGACTCGGAGCTGCTCGGGGTCGTGGTAGTTGTCCGCGAAGAGCGTGACGCCGCCAATCCGGAAGTCGCGCAGGAACTCGGCCACGTCGGGGGCCAGCCGGACCCCGTCGAACGCGAGGAGGAAGAGCTGTCCGAAGCGGCGGGCGAGCTCGCGACGATCCGGCGGCGCTGCCGTCCACCCCTGGGCAGCGCTCGCCCCGGCCGTCACGCCCCCCGGCTCCCGGCCTGGAGCTCGGTGAGAGGTCGAGCCCCGAGCGGCGCCAGCGGGCAACCGACACAGCCGGCAGGGAGGAGGCCGAGGGCCAGCGGCAACCGGTAGGCCCACAGCAGATCGCCGGTCCACAGCTCCGAGAGCGGCGCGTCGTCCAGGCTGGCGAGATGCCGGCGGGGCAGGTCGATCATCGTCTCGCAACACGACAGGAAGCCACCGTCGATGGTCAGGTAGGCGGCGTCGACGGCCCATCGGCAAAGCTGCGGCGGCGGACCGATGGCGGGGTGCAGGACCTCGTCGCCGGCCCCCATCGGCGGGGCCTCGGCGCTCTCGGCACCGCCCAGCGCGCGCCAGCGCTCCTCGGCCCAGCGGGGAAAGGCCTCGTCCCCCTGCCAGCCTTCGTCCAGCCAGCTCTCCTCGTAGCGATCCTGCGCCGGCGCACGCGGGTCGATGCGCGAGAAGTGCGGCATCGAGAGCCCCAGCCGCGCGGAATAGGCGAGGATCCTCTCGGCCTCGGCGTAGGGCTCGTCGACCAGCACCGCCTTGATCTTGACGCGCGGCACGCTGCCGCCCAACGTCGCCCGGTGAGCGATCAGCGACTCGAGGTTCTCGAGCACCGGAGCGAGACGAGCACCGCCCCGGGAGCGGGCGAAGCGCTCGGCGTCGAGCGAGTCGATGGAGACCGCCACCGAGCTGAGCCCCGCCGCGAGCAGCGGTGCGAACCGCTTGGCGGTGAGCACGGTGCCGTTGGTCACCACCCGGAGGTCGGCTTCCGGCGCGCGCCGGCGCACCGCGCGCACCATCTCGGGCAGCTGCGGGTGGAGGACCGGTTCGCCGAGTCCGGTGAAGTCGACGTTGCGGATCGGGCGGAAGTCGATGCGATCGAGCCGCGCTTCGAAGTCGTCGAGATCGAGGAAGCGCTTGGTCTCGAGGTGGCGGTGCGAGCAGTAGGCACAGGTCAGGTTGCAGCGGGTCGAGACCTCGAGCTGGATCGAGCGCGGGCGACGCGGCGTCTCGTAGACCAGGCTCGGCACGGCAGGACCCTCGGCGGTGCCGGCGAAACCGTCGAGGCGGTGGTGGAGCTCACGGGCGGCGTCGCGCAGCGTGACGATGCCGCAGGCGGCGCACCAGGCGGCGGGCAGGCCCTCGACGACCAGGCCCGAGCTCTCGCCCAGGGCCACGTCGGCCCGTGCCTCGCGAAGGGGAGCGGCGCAGGCGGTGCAACGCTCGCCGTTCGCCTCGTCGGCGCCGGGAGCGAGGCGGGCGATCAGCAGCGTGGTGGGGGAACCCGCGAGGCAGCGGGTGATCTCGGCGCGAAGCTCATCCGAGGGTTCGGCGGCCGGGGCCACGGCCTGGCGGCTCGAGAGACAGACCTGACCGGGGAGCCGTCGCAGGCGAAGACCGCGCTCGGGCACCCGGACGTCGACCGCCGCCGCCAACCACCGGGGGGGCGCTTCGGTGGCGGCGGTGGCGGCCGAGGGCATGGGGGGCTTCTAGGCCTTCTTGGGCGAGTCGCCCGCGATCTCGGCGGCCTTCCACATGCGAGCCGCCGGATCGTAGGTCTGGAAGCGCTCGATGCGGAAGTCGCACTTGTCCGAGCTGACCGCGCCGACGCGGAAGGCGCGCCCCTGGTCGAGACCGAACTCGAGGTTGACGCGGAAGTCGCACTTGTCGGCGGACATCAACGCGCTGAGCTGGGGCTGCCGGAACTTGCCGACCTTGTCCTGGACCATGCGGACCGACCAGTCGCACTTGTCCGAGGCGACGAGGGCCTGGCCACGGGGTAGCTTCGCCTGGACGCTGTCGAGGCGATGCAAGACTCCGAAGGCCTGGAGCGAGCTGATGCTCAGCTTCCATTCGGCGGGGTTGATGACCGACTGGGACATGGAGAACTGGAAGTCGCACTTGGCCATTGAATCCATCCCTTCGCGAGGTGAGCCTCGACTTACGGTCCCTGCGGACGGCTATCGGGAGCCCAAGGTCTCCGGGGAGGAGCGAGGCCGTCCGTGTCGGGCTTCCCCGGGCGCGGGCGCCGCAAATCGATGCTTCGCCAAGCGCAGAAGACCTTGATCAAAGAAACACTGTATCGAGTATAGCGTATCCTGGCTCGCAATGGCAGCCGCGGCTTCCCCTCTCCGCATCGCCCTGCTCGCCGACCCCGCCGAGCCCCTGCGCGCCGACACCTTGGCGCCGAGCGCAGCCATCGGCTTCGAGCTGGCCGCCGCCCTGGCCGAGCACGTCCACGCCACGGGCGATCTCCTCGTCGACCTCTTCGCGGCGGCGGGCTCCGAGACTGGGTTGCCGCTGGTCTCTCTCGACCTCGGCGAGCTCCCCGCCGACCTCGGCGACCCGGTCGCGGAGCACGCTCGACGCGAGTCACTGCTCATCCAGCTGGTGCTCTCGGGGATGCTCGAAGGTTACTCGGTGGTTCACTGCCTGGCACCGGTGGTGGCACCGCTCCAGCTCCTGGCGGCGACCGGTGCGAGGCTTCTCCAGACGCTGGTCGAGGGGCCCGGACACCCCTCGGTCACGCTGCCGCCGCGCCTCCTCGCCGCCGGCCGGCTGCGCCGGGTCGGTGTCGCTCCGGCGCCGGCGTCGACCGAGCTGCCGGCTCTCCTGGCCCTCGGTCCGGAGCGTGAGCCCGTCCCCGGCGACGACCGCGCGGAGCCGCTGGTCCTCGGAGTAGATCTCGACCGGTACCGGCCGGAGGAGGGAGCCGCGGAGACCCACCTCGCCTGGTGGGGCTCGGGAGGTTCCGCCGGTGAGGCGGCGGCCCGCGCGGTGGCGTCGGTGATGGGCCTGCCGCTGCGAACCCCGGCGGACGGCCCGGCACCCGAGATGCTGGGCGGTGCCCGCGCACTGCTCCACCTCGAGCCCCGCCCGCGGCCCTGCGACGCCGTCTGGCCGCTCCGCGCCCTCGCCTGCGGCACACCGACGGTGGCGCCCGCGACGAGCGGTCTCGCGCCGTTGTTCGACGAACGGGTGGCGGGGGTATCGGTGGCGGGAGCTCTGGCGTCCGGCGACCGGTCCGAGGACCTCGCCGCGGCGGTCGCCGGGCTGCCGCCGCGAAGCGACCTCGGCGCAGCGCGGCGGGCGCTGGTCCTGGGACGCCACAACCGCCGCGCCATGGCGGCGCGGTACCGCGAGATCTACAGCGAGCTGGTGCACGGCCGGCGCTGAGGCAGCCCGGCGCCGGTGGCGGTCAGCTGCCGAACACCTCGCGCTCGGTGAAGGCCACCGCTTCGGCGGCATAGGCCTCGAGCCACTCGCGCAGCC
>JAGQSE010000839.1:2417-2617 GCA_020439725.1 Acidobacteriota bacterium | reverse complement strand
AGGGCTGCTTGGATTTGTGCTTGGATCATTGGTTTCGGGTTCGACCGTAGGCAAGACAACCCGTGTCGCCGAACCCGCCCCGACGAGCGATGCAGCGCGCTACGCGCTTCCGTTGAAGGCAAGTTGTGAAAAGCGTCTCGTCTCGGGGTCATAGAGAACACCCCAAAGATCCCAATCGCCATCACATATCTTCACCGCCC
>JAGQSE010000839.1:0-2317 GCA_020439725.1 Acidobacteriota bacterium | reverse complement strand
GCACCGAGGAGGCAACACTCATCCGAGCGCATGCGGGAGACCTTGTAAAGGTCCGCCTCGAGCTGCTCGACGACGCTGGCGGGAACCAGCCAAGTTCCTTCGATATCTACCGGGCCAGCTCTCGAACAGAGGTCGAGGACGGCCTCAACTGCCGACGGGGGCAGGACCACCGAGCGGCCGGGCTCCACCAGGCGAGCCTCAGGATTGAAGCAGGCCAGGCTCAGAAGCGTCAGGAGCAGGGGAAAGAGCTTGATTAGCACTACTTTGTTTCCCTCTAGGACGCTCGGAGCCAAAGTGAGCTCGCAACCACCGGTGCCGACCGGAGGCTAGCCGATGCCATCAATCGTTGTCCTTGACGTTCACTGTGATCTCCACTGTGGGTCCGGGCTCCGAGGCAAGCGAGCGCCTGAGACCTTCTTCGCTAACGGCGACCCGCGCCGTGAAGGGCCGGGTCCGCTCTTCTTCGACGTCGAGCTTCCGCACAACCCCTTCCCCGAGAACCTCTTCGCTTCCCTTCACGCGGAAGGTCAGGTCCACCAGTCGATCGTATGACTCCCGGACATGGACCGAGCCGCGAAACTCCAGAACGGCCTTTCCTTCCTCGCCACGGCGCGGCTTTCTGAGATCAACCCAAAGACTGCCGTTCAGGTTCGCGTCGTCACAGACAAACCGACCGAGCTCTCGGCTGATCAGCATGCCCTGCCCCAGGGACAACCGAGTCAGATCAGGCAGTGGAACCTCGAGAACCATAGGAGAGTGAAACTCGGTCTGCTCTCGTTGTGTAGGCTCGCCTTGACGCGCGGTGACTTGCGCGAGGGAGGATGGCGCGAGGGCCAATGCGATGACAGCAATAGCGAGTCCTTTCATCCATCCACCTCCCACAAAGCCCTTCCAGTGCCAGCACCGCTGGATGGCCAACTCGGCCCTTCTCACGCCACCTCCACCGCCCGCCGCACCGGCGGGCTCACAGCGACTCCCCTAGCACCCCGCAAGCCTCCTCCAGAGCCGCCATCACCGCCGGTCCCGAAGCATAGTCACCATAGAAACCGCTCGCCTGCTTCCGACGGGCCTTGATCACGTGTGCGCCCGAACGCAGCTCGTGGACCAGGACGTCTTCGTCGAGCGGCAGGCTCTTCTCGCAAAGAATCTCGAACAAGAGCAACTCGGTCGCGGTTCTCAGGGGCTCGGCGAGGCTCGCGGAGAAGGCTAGCAAGCGGGCGCAGAGCTCCCGCCGCGACTCGACCCGGCCCCAAAGAAGCGAGCCAACCCTGCTCTCGGCGGCGGAGAGGATCGTCCGATGCTGGCCTGTCTCCGCATCCAAGGTGGTGCCTAGTCGATAGGCGTCGGGGATCTCGATGCCTTCCACCCGAAGGTCTTCACGAATCTTGAAACGAGCGTGATCCAGATCGTGGAAGAAGAACTCCGCTGGGGAACGGACTCCACCGTCGGCCCAGCTCGGCTCAGCTACCAGCCCGAGCGGGTGTACCGGAAACGCCCGTAGCTCGACGAGATCGACGGCCTCGAACGCCATCGGCGTCGGTACGGCAAGGGCGGCTGGCCACAGCCGTAGGAGCGGCTCAACCTCGCCAGCGGCCTTGGGGACGTAAACCGCCGAGCCCGCTTCACCATCGTCACTCAGGGCGATCACCGCCCGAGCCGCCAAGCGCACGAGCGCATGGTAGCTAGCCCCACCACTCAACCAACCTTCGGCTTCCGAGCGCAAAGCCCCAGGCCCGAGCCGCGCGACGAGGAATTCGGCAGCCGGTGCCGCCTCGGGAATGGCAAACGTGTCGTCCCCGGCTGCCGCCGCCCTCTCTGCTCGTCGCCGCAGCCGCTCTAGCGACTCAGCTCCAAACATGTTTTCTACTTGCGGTCTCAATGATGAGTCCTTTCATTTCCTCCACCTCCACCAGACCCGCGAAATCCAAGCACCGCCGGGGGCGCCACACGACCCGCAAGATAAGGTGGCACAAAGCTCCAACCCGGGAGCGACCGGATGGGGCACCGAGGTCGTCTTCTCACATCACTACCGAGAAATTGAATTTGGCCCCCAATTCGGCCGCTTTCTTCGCATACTCGATGCTTTCAGAAAGCTCCGAGACAACCACTTCGTAGTCGTCCCTTACGAGACCAAATCTCGGCTTCTCAGAGTTGACCACTGCCAGAAGTCCCTCGAGCGTCGCGACTGCATCGGCAGCCGTCACCCACACTCCGTCGCGAGCCATCAGCTCGTCGGTAGACTCCATCCCATCCGGCAGCTCACCGTCACCGAGATTGAAGTGCAGGTCGGTGTGGTCGAAAAGACCGGAGAACAGAC
>JAGQSE010000047.1:2013-2986 GCA_020439725.1 Acidobacteriota bacterium | reverse complement strand
CCGGCGCCGGTCTCGGCGATGACCCGGCTCTTGCCCATGGCCTCGGCGAGCAGGCATTGGCCGAGGGCGTTGTTGATCTTGTGGGCCCCGGTGTGGAGCAGGTCCTCGCGCTTGAGGTAGATGCGCGCCCCGCCCAGGTGCTGGCTCAGCCGCTCCGCCAGGTAGAGCGGGGTCGGCCGGCCCGTGTAGTCGCGGGCCAAGGCCTCGAGACGACGGCGAAACGAGCGCCGCCGGGCCAGCTTGTCGTAAGCCGCCGACAGCTCCGCCAGCGGTCCCATGAGGGTCTCGGGGACGTAGCGTCCGCCATAAGGCCCGAAGCGTCCGTGGGCGTCGGGCTGCTGGGTCAGCAGGTGAAGGGGGTTGCGGCTCATCGAAACACCTCCGAAAACAGACGTTCCAGGCGGTCGCGGTCCTTGATCCCCGGAGCGCTCTCGACGCCGGAACACACGTCGATACCCAGCGCCCCGCTGTCGGCGAGGGCTCGGCGGGCGGTGTCGGGACCGATGCCCCCGGCGACCAGGTAGGGCCGCTCGGTGCCGAGCGACCCGAGAGTAGCGTAGTCCCACGGAACACCGGTACCGCCGTAGGCCGGATGCCGGACGTCGAAGAGAAACCCCCAGACGCCCGGGTAGGGCGCGAAGGACTCCGGATCGGGAGGTCCGTCGAGGCGAAAGACCCGGATGGCGCGCCGGCCGAAGCCGGCGACGAAGGCCGGGTCCTCGTCGCCGTGAAACTGGAGCAGATCGAGGCCCACCGCGCCATCGACGGCCTCGACCTCGGCTCTCGACGCGTCGACGAACACCCCCACCAGCGGCACCCGGCCGCGCACCGCGTCGGCGATCTCCCGGGCCCGCGAGGTCTCAAGGTAGCGCGGGCTCCGCGGCCAGAAGTTGAGCCCCAGGAGGGTCGCGCCCAACTCGACCGCGAGCACCGCGTCCTCGACCCGCGTGACACCGCAGATCTTGACCTCGGG
>JAGQSE010000047.1:0-1932 GCA_020439725.1 Acidobacteriota bacterium | reverse complement strand
GCCAGGAGGAGCGACTCGCCGATCAGAAAGGCCCCGAAACCCGCGCGGCGCAACCGCTCGACGTCGGCGGCACCGGCGATACCGCTCTCGGCGACCCGCAGGGCCGTGGCGGGCAACCGCGGCGCCATGGCCTCGGCGTGAGCCAGGTCGACCTCGAAGGTCCTGAGATCGCGGTTGTTGACCCCGACCAGCTCCCAGCCGGCACCGTCGAGGAGGCCGAGGTCCGCCGGATCGTGGGTCTCGACCAGGGGCACCAGCCCCAAGCTCCGCGCCCGTGCGGCGAGACGGTGCAGCGTTTCACGGTCGTAGAGCGCGGCGACGAGCAACACCGCGTCGGCCCCGGCCTCCGCCGCCCAGGAGAGCTGTACCGGGTCGACGACGAAGTCCTTGGCGATGGCGGGCAGCCCCGAGACCTCCCGGCACCGCGCCAGGAGCTCGTAGCTGCCGTGGAAGAAGTCGGGCTCGACCACCACCGACAGCGCCGCAGCGCCGCCGTCGCGGTAGATCTGCGCCTGGGCCAGCGGGTCGACACGCCCCTCGAGGCTGCCGAGGCGGGGCGAGCCCATCTTGACCTCGGCGATGACGGCGCGGCCGGCGCGCGCGTGGAGCGCGCCCAGGAAGCGGTTGGCGCCCGGCGCAAAAGACTCGAGAAACGAGGGCGAGGCGGCCGGCGGCGGACCCAGGCCCAGACCACCCCCGACCACCCGGCGGCGGCGGGTTTCGACGATCCGGACCAGCACCTCGGCGACGCGGTCCGAGGCCAGCGGCATGGCCGCCCCGGGAGTGCGCTCAGTCATGGAAGGTCCTCAGCTCCTCGAGCTTGGCCGCCGCGGCACCGGTGGCGAGGAGCTCCTGCGCGGTCTCGACCCCGGCCTCGAGGCTCGGGGCCGCTCCGCCGACGTAGAGCGCGGCACCGGCGTTCACCGCCGTGATGTCCGACAGCGCCCCGCTTCGACCCGCGAGGACGCCCCGGAGCAACTCGGCGTTGTGCTCCGGGTCACCGCCGGCGAGCTCTCCGGCGGCGGCGCGGCGCAGCCCGAAGCGTTCGGGCTCGACCTCGTAGACCTCGACGCCGCCGTCCTTGACCTCGGCGACCCGCGTCGAGCCGGTGGTGGTGATCTCGTCGAGGCCGTCGCCGTGGACCACCAGCGCGTGTTCGCTGCCCAGCTCGACAAGGACCTGGGCGAGGACCTCGACCAGCTCCGGGGCGTAGACGCCGAGCAGCTGGCGGCGGGCGCCGGCGGGGTTGGTCAAGGGTCCCAGGACGTTGAAGATGGTGCGCACGCCGAGCTCGCGACGGACCGGCATCACCTGCGCCATGGCCGGGTGGAGCCGCGGTGCGAAGAGGAAGGCGAGACCGATGGCGTCGAGGGCTCGGCCGGCGTCCTCGGGCGACACCTCGACGGTCACCCCGAGGGCGGCGAGGACGTCGGCGCTGCCACAGCGGCTCGAGACCGAGCGGTTGCCGTGCTTGGCGATGGCGACGCCCCCGGCGGCGGCCACCAGCGCGGCGGCGGTCGAGACGTTGAAGGTACCTCGGCCGTCGCCGCCGGTGCCGCAGGTGTCGACCACGGCCGGCCGCGAATGGGGGATGGCGAGGACCCGGCGACGCATGGCGGCGGCAGCGCCGGCGATTTCCGGCGCGGTCTCGCCCTTCATGCGGAGTGCCACCAGGAGCGCGGTCTTGTGGACGTCCCCGAGGTCGCCGTCCATCAGACGGCCGAAGAGCTCCTCGGTCTGAGGCCGGTCGAGGGAACGGCGGGCGAGGAGCCGCTCGAGGGCCTGGCGCGGGTCCACGGCTCAGCCCTCCAGCCCGTTGGCCGGCACCGCGGCGGGCCGGCCGGTACACAGCGTCAGGAAGTTCGCCACCAGCTGCGGCCCGGTGGTGGTGAGGATCGACTCCGGGTGGAACTGGACACCCCAATAGGGCAG
>JAGQSE010000838.1 GCA_020439725.1 Acidobacteriota bacterium | reverse complement strand
GCTTCTGGCGGGCGTCCTCGGTGAGGTCGCTCTGGTCGAACTCGAAGTAGACGTCGGCGTAGAAGCCGCGGCGCACCGCTTCGTCGTTGAGCTGAGCCAGGTCCTGGTTCTCCCACCAGGGCACTTCGCGCTCGTCCTGGGTGGTCGGCGGAGCCGGCGGTGGGGTGACCTCGGCCGGCGGAGGAGCGGTCTCAACGGTCATGTCGTCGGGGGTCGTCGGAGCCGGCTTGGGACCGCAAGCCACCACCGTGAGGCAAAGGGTGAGGACTGCGCTCCAGACCATCCAGGTACGGGTCATTCTGATCATCTCCTCAAGAAACGGTTCGGTTGTGCGGGCTGTAGAGACGAGGCCATCCGCTCGGTACTGTAACAAAAGCCCGTTCGGCCGGCAACAGTCTGAGTCCTAGTTATTTACCCGTCGCGGCCGGGTAGGGTGACCAGCTCGGAGCGGAGCTGTTACCTTCCTGTGTCAGCTGGCGGAGGTGCGAGCCGTCCGCATCGACGACGTAGATCTCCGTGCTCTGTCCGCGGCGCGCGGTGAACGCGAGGCGCTGACCATCGGGCGACCAGGTCGGTTCCTCCTTGTTGCTGGTCCCGGTCGTGATCACCCGGGTTTCGAGGGTAACGAGGTCGGTGATGGCGATCTGGAAGATACCGTTGCGCCGGCTGGCATAGGCGATGCGGTTGCCATCCGGGTGCCAGGCGGCGCCGTCGTTGTAGGTTCCGTCGCGAGTGAGCCGGCGAAGGTCCGAGCCATCGGCGTTCATGATGTAGATGTTGGGATTGCCGGCGCGGCTCGAGGTGAACGCGATCAACCGGCCGTCGGGGCTCCAGGCGGGGTTGGTGTCGATGGCCCCGCTGGTGGTCAGCCGCTTCGCTTCGCCGCCCGCGAGGGTCGTCGTGAAGACCTCGGTGTTGCCGCCGAGGGAGCGCGCGAAAGCGAGGTGCTGGCCATCCGGGGACAACGCCGGCGAAAAATTGTGCGCCGAGTCGACCAACACCGGGCGCTTGTTGCCGGTGGCCAGGTCGACGTAGTAGATGCCCGGCGTGCCCGAAACATAGGACAGGTAGCACAGGCCACCGTCGTCCGGCGTCCAGCTGGGTGACATCGAGATCGAACGATGGGCCGTGATGCGGCGCTGGTTGTAGCCGTCGTAGTCCATCAGGAAGATCTCCTTCTCGCCGGTGCGGTCGGAGACGAAGGCGATGCTCGTCCGCGCGATGCCTCGCCGGCCGGTGAGGTAGAGCAGGACCTCGTCGGAGAAGGTGTGAGCGATCGACCGAGCGATGTCGAAGGAGCCCTGGTAGCGCTTGCCGACGATCGACTCGCCGTTGCCGAGGTCGAGGAGACGGCCCTCGAAGACCACGCGGCCGCCGTCCTCGCGCACGTCGGCGAGCAGCAGGAGCTCGTTGCCCAGCGAGCGGTACAGCTCGAGGTCATAGCTCGGATCGCCGGTGAGCTGGAGGACCGACAGCGCCTCGGGACCCTGGAGATCGAAGACTCCGGTGAGGTCGAGATCCTGGCGCAGCGCCGCTTCGAGGTCCGCCGCCGCAGAACGGCCGGAAGAGCTCATGCCCACGTCGAGCTTGGCCGCTGGAAAGGCGAGGTGGAAGCGTTCCCGGACCTCGCCGTCGATGACGATGGTGACGTTGTCGCCGTCCTGCGACTCGAGCCCATCACCGGCGCCCTTGGCGGAGGCCGGCGGTTGTCCCTGGGAGGGCGCTTGCTGTGCGCCGGCGGCGGGCGCGGCGAGGCTGGCCAGGAACAGGGCCCCGGCGAGATGCCACGCGAGGGATGCCCCGGCGCCGGGGGCGGTGGTCGCGAAACGCGGTCGTCGGAGCGAACTCGAGTACTTCATCGGCGTCTACCTCGTCAGCGGACGATCAGGGTGACCCCCAGGGAATCGTGACGGTAGCCAACCGGCAACGGGGGGAGGGGAGCGGCGTCGAGGACCGCGCGCAGGGCGGCCCGGTCGAAGATCGGCTGGCTCGAGCTTTCGATCACCTCGACATCGGAGACGGTGCCGTCCTTGGCGATCCGGAAGCGCAGGGTGGTGGACAGGCCATCACCGCCGCCGGGACGGCGCCAATGCGAGCGGATCAGAGCCGTCATCCGGTCGATGTAATACGAGTAGGTGAAGTCCGGGTTGTCGACCCCGGTGACCGCTGCGCCGAAGGTCGCGGTGCCCCGCCGCGATCCGGTCTCGCTCCCCTCGCGGGTCGGCGTCACCGGCAACGGCGACGTCGGAACGGGCTCCGGGGGTGGCGGCGGGAGCGGGGTCGGCTTTTGCGTCGGCAGGGTCATGGTCGGCTCGACCGTTGGAGGAGGGTCCGGTTCCGGCTTCGGAGCGGGTGGTGGCGGCGCCACCGGCTGGGGCTCGGGCTTGGGAGGAGGCGGCTGCGGCCGACGAGGTTGCGGCTGCTTGACGCCGAGGGCAGCCTGCGGCACCACTTGCACCGAGACGTAGCGGATCGGCGGCTTCTCCTTTTCGGGCAGGAGGTGGGGAAGACCGACGGCCAAGAGCAGCGCGCCGACGTGGAGAGCCGCCGCCGTGGCCAGCGGTCTGCGGGTGCGCTGCCCGGCGACGAGGCGCTGACGCTCGGCGAGAATACGATCGACGGCAGCTTCCATCGGGCTCGGGGGTGCCGCCGGCGTCACCGGCTCCCGCGTCCCTCCTCGATCTGGTCCGTCACCATGCCGACGCGGGTGATGCCGCCGCGGTAGAGGATGTCGAGGACCTCGACCACCTTGCCGTAGGGCACGTCCTTGTCACCCTTCAAGAAGACACTGTCGTCGTCGCGGGCAGCCATCAACCCCTGGAGCTTCTCGACCAGCTGGGTCTCGTGCACCGGCTGCTCGTCGAGATAGACCAGACCCTTGGAGTTGATGCTCAGGACCAGCGGGTCCTCCTGGCGGACGGGCATGGGGCTGGCCGAGCTCTGTGGCAGGTTGACCTCGATGCCCTGGTGCAGCATCGGCGCGGTGATCATGAAGATG
>JAGQSE010000837.1 GCA_020439725.1 Acidobacteriota bacterium | reverse complement strand
TCGGCAGCGGCGGCAGCTCCTCGCCCCGACCGGCCGCTCCGAGCTCCCGCAGCAACACGCCGAGGGACCAGCCGTCGAAGACCAGGTGGTGGACCGTCAGCAACAGCTCGTGCTCGGCATCGGGGACAGCCGCGAGCCGCACCAACCTCGTCCGGAGGAGCGGCGGGCGCTCGAGGTCGAGGGGCCGGGCGGCCTCCCGCCGTGCCAGGTCCGCGGCCTCGGTCTCGCGGTCCGGAGCCTCGAGGCGGGTGAGATCGACGACCGGCAGCAGCCAGCGCGACGGCGCCGGGACGATCTCCTGGCGGGGCGCCCCGGCCGCCGCCGGGAAGGCCGTGCGCAATGCCTCGTGGCGACTCACGATCAGCGTCAGCGATCGCGCCAGGTCGCGCACCGAGAGAGAGCCCCGGAGCCGCAGGGCCCGACCGATGTTGAACAACGCGCTGCCGCGCTGCAGCCGATCGAGGAACCACAACCGTTCCTGGGCGCTCGACAGCGGTATGGGCTCGTCCACCCGGCGCCGGGGGATGGTGGCCGGACGCCCGGTGGGCTCGGCCCGGCGTTCCCGGGTCCGGCGCAGCCGGTCGCTGAGCAGGCTCGACTGCGCGGCGGTCCGCTGGGGCCGGTCTCGATCGGGGCTGCGCGGGTCGCTCATGGTCGTGTCGTGTCCGCTGCCAGGACTTCGAGCAGGCGCTCCACCAACCGGCGGGCGGCGGCACCCTCGATCATCGAGAAGTGGTCGCCGTCGGTGGTCTCGACCTCGAGGCCGCCGCGGATCCACCGGCGCCAGCCATCGGCGGCCCGCGCCACCACCGCCGCCGGTCGCCGCTTCGCCTCGAAAAGCCGTACCGATCCCTCGAAGGGACCCGGCCGATACCGCCGGAGAGCGCGGGAATGGCTTTCGAAGGCCGCGAACAGCGGGCGCAGCACTTCCGGTTGAAGCTCGAGATCCGGTTCTTCTGGGGACTCTCCCGATAGGACGTGCCGGATCGCGGCGAGCCGTGACGCCGACAGTCCCAGATTGCGGACGAAGGCAGGGACCAGGTCGGTCTCGGGACTCTCCACCGCGGCGTCTTCGGGGAGCCACGAGTCGAGGAGCAGCACCGGCGCCACCGCCTCGCCGCGACGCTCCAAGCGGCGGGCCATCTCGAAGGCCACGACGCCGCCCAACGACCAGCCGCCGAGGCGCCAGACGGCGGGCGCCGGGAGCTCCGCGGCGACCGTGTCGAGATAGCGCTGGGCCATCGTCTCGATGTGGTCGAGGGGCTGCTCACGCCCGTCGAGACCGGGTGCCTCGAAGGCGTAGACCGGGCCCAGGGCGGCGAGGGGAGCGGCGATCTCTCGGTAGCAGAGCACCGCCCCGCCCACCGGGTGGACGAGAAATAGAGGATCCGCCGGCGGCCCTTCGGCGAGCTGGACGAGGCAGCTGGTACGCGGCCGGGAGGCGCTCTCGAGGCGCGCCGCCAGGGCCTCGACGGTCGGCGCGGCGACGAGGGCGGCGAGAGGCACCGCGGCGCCCAGCTCGCGCTCGATGCGCGACGCCAACCGCACCGCCAGGAGCGAGTGACCACCGAGGGCGAAGAAGTCGGCCCCGGCGGTCTCGACCTCGACTCCCAAAAGCTCCTCGAAGAGCCGCGCCAGCTGGTGCTCGACGGCGCCGTGCAGAGGTCGCCCCCGTTGCGTGCGCTGCGGCGCCGCGCGCGCCCGGCGCTCGAGCTCCGCCCGGTCGAGCTTGCCGTTCTCGGTCCA
>JAGQSE010000836.1 GCA_020439725.1 Acidobacteriota bacterium | reverse complement strand
AGGGCTTCATGGAGTGGAGCTTCTTCCCGCCGTTGGCCGAGCTTCTCGCCGCCCGCGGCTTCGGCGTCGTCCGTTTCAACTTTTCGGGCTCGGGGATGCGTCCCGGTGAGGAGCTCGCCACCGATCTCGAGGGCTTTCGCGGCAACACCTTCACCGCGGACCGGGACGACGTCCTGGCGGTGCTCGAGGCGGTGTCGGGCGGCCAGCTAGCGCCGGAGCGGCTCGATCCGGCTCGTCTGGGTCTTCTCGGCCACAGCCGTGGCGGCGGCGCGGCATTGCTGGCGGCGGCGTCGGAAGGTTGGCGCGAGCGGATCGGCGCCCTCGTCACCTGGGCGTCGATCTCGACCTACGATCGCTTCAGCGCCGAGCAGAAGGCCGCCTGGCGCCGCCGCGGCGAGACCCTCGTGGTCAACGGCCGTACCGGCCAGGAGCTGCCCATGGGCACCGCGGCCCTCGACGATCTCGAGGCGAACGCGAAAGGGCTCGATCTCCTGGCCGCCGCGGGGCGCCGCCGTGCGCCATGGCTCATCGTCCATGGTACGGACGACGAGACCGTGCCGGTGGCCGAGGCGCACCGGCTCGTGGAGGTACCGGTGCCGGCGGGTGTCGATCCGGCGGAGCTCCGCGTCGTCGAGGGGGGCGGCCACACCTTTGGCAGCCGCCACCCCTTCGCCGGTCCCCGAGGGCCCCTCACCGCCGCCATGAACCACACCCAGCGCTGGTTTCGGGCACATCTGGGCTGACGGCACCGGCGGTCCGACGACCCGAGCTCGTCCGCCCTCCATCCTCGTTTCAAGCGATCATCCACCCGAGCCCCGACCAAGGAGCCCTGCGATGCCTCATGGAATACCGGTCCTGTTCTGGGACGTAGACACCCAGATCGACTTCATGCGCCCCGAGGGCAAGCTCTACGTCCCGGAGGCCGAGACCCTCGAGCACAACCTCAAGATCTTGAACCGTTTGGCCCACGAGCACCACATCCCGATCGTCGCCTCGGCCGACGACCACACCCTCGCCGACGCCGAGATCAGCGACACGCCGGATTTCAAGGTCACCTACCCGCCGCACTGCCTGACGGGCACCGAGGGGGCCGAGAAGATCGAGGCCACCCGGCTCGAACGGCCCTTCATCGTCGGTCACGAGCCGCTGCCGGCGGCGGAGATCGAGAAGGCTCTGGCCCAGGGTACGCCGCGGATCCTGATCCTCAAGCGGACGACCAACGTGTTCAGCAACCCCAACACCGAGGCGATCCTCGAACACCTCGACCCGCAGCGGGTGGTGGTCTACGGTGTCGCTCTGGACATCTGTAACCGGCGCGCCGTCGAGGGGTTGTGGAGCCGCGGCTATCGCAAGCTCGAGGTGGTGCTCGATGCCACCAAGCCCATCGACACGGCCCTGGCGGAGGAGCTCCTCGAGTCGTGGCGCGAGCGCGGCATCGAGCTGGTCACCACCCGGCAGGTGGTCGACGAGGTCTCCGCCGTCCACGCCCGCTGAGGGGGCGAGACCGGCGGTTCCCCGGGTGGCTAGGCGGGGGCTACGGGTTCGAGGCCGTCGATGCGCTGGATCTCCAGGCTGCCGCCGGCGACCTCGCGCAGGTAGACGTTGAGCACCCGCAGCTCCGAGGTCTCCGGGTCCATCTGGCGCGGGATCGGGAGCGCGCAATCGACGCGGAAGAGGCCGGGCTCGGTGCTCACCGGTTCGCGCGGCGAGGCCTTGAGAATGCGTTCGAGATCGGGGAAGTAGATCAGCGCTTCGCGCAGGCGGTCGCGGAGCGGCTCCGGGATGATCAAGGTATCTCTGCTCATGCTCTCTCCCTCCTCGACAAGCTCACGCGGCATGACTGCTGAGCAGGCTCTCCGCCGCCAAAAGATTCTCGACCACCCAGCTCGCGCCGCCGCTCGCCAGGGCGTCGCCCGAAGTGAAGCCCGTCGCCACCGCCAGCACGGGAACGCCGTGGGCCCTGCCGCACGCCACGTCGAGCAGGCTGTCGCCGACGATCACCGTTTCCTCGGCGCGAAACCGCCGGCCCGAGACCCGCTCTGCCCGGTCGAGGGCGACGGGTAGCAGAGACGGGCGATCGACGCCGTCGTCGCCGAAGGCTCCGAAGGGGAAGTGGCTCTCGAGCCCGAAGCGCCCGAGCTTCGCCATGGCTCCCCGCCGCCAGTTTCCCGTCAACAGGCCCAGCTGGAGATCGCGCCGTGAGGCGAGACGGCCGAGCACCTCGCGGACCCCTGGCAGCAGACGCATCCGCTCCGGGTCCAGACGCTCTTCGAGCCACCCGAGGTAGAGCTGTTGCATCCTCGGCAAGCGCTCGAGGATCGCGGGCCGTTCGAGACCCGCCGCCGTCAGCAGGTCGAGGACGATCTGCGGGTCGGTCTTGCCCGCGAAGCTGTAGCCGTCGATGGCGCAGGGTCGCTGGTACACCTCTTCCAGCGCGGCGAGGAACATCTCGCCGACCTGTCGGCCACAGGAGAGGAGCGTGCCGTCGATATCGAAGAGGACCAGGCGCATGAGATGTTCTCGACATTCTACGGTATCGCGACGCCGCTCAGCCCACCGTGCCCAGAGCGTCGACGAAGCAGAAAGGCCGCGACGAGGACACCCAGGGCGCAGGCGACGAGACCCCAGCGCCACGAGGCCGGAGCATAGACCACCTCGACGCGATGATCGCCGGGGCCCACCAAGAGACCCAAGAAGGCGCCGTCGGTCTCGACGAGTGCCGCGGGCTCGCCATCGACGCGGGCGCGCCAGCCGGGGATCGCCGGCTGGCTGGTGGCGATCAGGGCCGGGGCTGACGCGACCACCCGAGCCGCCAGCCGCCGGCCCCGAACCGTGACCTCGGTCACGGCCGCCTCACCGTTGGGAT
>JAGQSE010000046.1 GCA_020439725.1 Acidobacteriota bacterium | reverse complement strand
CCCCTGGTCGGAGGAGGCGTTTCACGCATCTAGCTGAAAACAATAGATGAATCCTAGTGGCATGCTCCCTGCTACTACATCCGGTGACCGTGCAACGCGACGCCCAAGGGAGAGCCACCATGAAACATCTAGTCATTCTCGGAGCCGGAACCGGGGGCACGATGGTCGCCAATCATCTGCGCCACAAGCTTCCCAGCGGCTGGTCGCTGACCGTCATCGATCCTTCACCCACACACCTCTACCAGCCCGGGCTGCTATTCCTGCCCTTCGGCTCGATCGACGAGCGCAAGCTGCAACGCGAGCGCCGCCGGACCCTGCGTAGCGGGATCGAGTGGGTCCACGAGGCCGTCGAGGTCGTCGACACCGACCAGCGCCAGGTAGTGCTGGCCGGCGGCGCCCGGCGCCCTTACGACCTGCTGGTCATCGCCAGCGGCTCCGACATCCGTCCCGAAGAGACCGAGGGGCTGACCGGCGAGCATTGGGGCGTCAGCGTCCACGACTTTTACACGCTGTCGGGGGCGCTCAAGCTGCGCGAGGCCCTGGCCTCGTTCCGCGGCGGTCGCCTGGTGCTCAACGTCGTCGAGATGCCCATCAAATGCCCCGTGGCGCCGCTCGAGTTCCTCTTCCTGGCCGACGACTACTTCACCCGTCGCGGGATCCGCGACCGCGTCGAGCTGGTCTATGCCACGCCCCTCGACGGTGCCTTCACCAAGCCCGTGGCTTCGAAGGCGCTGGGCTCGATGCTCGAGCAAAAGGGGATCTCCGTCGAGGCCGAGTTCAACGCCGGCGAGGTCGACGGCGACGCCAAGCTGCTCAAGTCCTGGGACGGCCGGGAAGTGCCCTACGACCTGCTGGTCTCGGTACCCACCCACGGTGGCGCCCCCTTCATCGGAGCCTCGGGGCTGGGCAACGAGCTGGACTTCGTCCCCACCGAGCATCACAACCTGCTGGCCAAGGGTCACGACGACATCTTCGTCATCGGCGACGCCACCGACCTGCCGGCTTCGAAGGCGGGCTCCGTAGCCCACTTCCAGAGCGAGGTCGTAGCCGAGAACCTGCTGCACACGATGCGTGGCCAGAGCCTGGTCGAAGGCTTCGACGGTCATTCCAACTGTTTCATCGAGAGCGGTCACGGCAAGGCGCTGCTGATCGACTTCAACTACGAGGTGCAGCCGCTGCCGGGGCGCTTCCCGCTGCCGGTGGTGGGGCCCTTCTCGCTGCTCGCCGAAAGCCGCATCAACCACTGGGGCAAGCTGGGCTTCCGCTGGATCTACTGGTATGGCCTGCTGCCCGCCCGGCCGCTGCCCTTCCCCAGCCGCATGTCGATGCTGGGCAAGGACACCTCGGCCCTCGAAGCCGCTTGAACACGAACCCACGTTCCACGTCTGATCGATAGGAGGAAGAGCCATGACCACCCAGACCTACGCCGGAGTCTCCGTCGACCTGAACGACGAAGGATTCCTCGTCGACGCTTCTCAGTGGACCCCAGAAGTCGCCCGTGAGCTGGCTCACGAGGAAGGCATCGACAACCTCACCGACAAGCACTGGCAGGTGCTCACCTTCTGCCGCGAGGACGCCGCACAGCAAGGCCAGCCCCCGGGCCTGCGCCGGATCTCGAAGCTGTCCGGAGTCAACATGAAGGACCTCTACCAGCTCTTCCCCAAGGGCCCGGGCAAGCTCGCCGCGCGCATCGCCGGTCTGCCCAAACCCCAGGGCTGCATCTGAGATCCGAGGCGCACTGAATCCACTCCCTAGAACCACCGTCCACCGCGCAGGAGATCACGCCATGACCACCGCAACTGCAGCCGCCCCTCAGAAAACCGCCGTCGAGACCCCGCCGGAGCCGATCAAGCACATCAGCATCATCTGCTCCAAGGGCAGCCTCGACATGGCCTACCCGGGCCTGATCCTCGCCAACGCCGCACGCATGAGCGGCATCGAGGCGACGCTCTTCTTCACCTTCTGGGGTCTCGACATCATCACCGAGGACAAGGTGGACCACCTCCACGTGCCGACGGTGGGCAATCCGTCGATCCCGATCCCGACCTGGCTCGGCGGCGTACCGGGAGTCGAGACGCTGGCCAGCATGATGATGAAGAAGGAGATGGAGCACCTCGACCTGCCCACCGTGCGCGAGATGGTGGAGATGCTTCACGACGCCGGGGCCCACCTCTTCGCCTGCCGCATGGCGATGGACATGTTCAAGCGCAAGAAGGAGGACCTGATGCCGCAGGTGGAGGAAGTCATCTCGGCCATGGACTTCTACGACAAGAGCGCCGGCGCGCAGGTGGTCTTCATCTGAACCCCTCTGGAGGCGGAGCGGTGGCCCGACGTCGCCGCCCGCCTCCCCCGACCGGCGGAAAGTACGATTCAACGACCCGACACGCCTCGAGGAGGCACCCCATGAACACATCCCGACTGCGCTGCGCCGCCGCCTTTGCGTTGATCCTCGCGCTGGCCGCGCCGGTAGCGGTCCATGCCACCAACGGCATGTACCTGATCGGCTACGGTCCCGAGACCATCGGCCGTGGCGGCGCCAACCTCGCGATCTCGGACCGCACCTTGGCGGTCAACTTCAACCCCGCCGGCATCGCCCAGCTGCAAGGCAACCACCTGGCTGCGAGCCTGTCCTTCCTGGCTCCCAGCCTGTCCTTCGAGAACGGATTGAACGGCAGCACCGACGCCGAGAGCCGCTACTTCCCGCTGCCGACGGTGACCTACGTCCGCGGCGCCAAGGACAGCCCCTGGACCTGGGGCGTGGGCTTCGTCGCCCAGGGCGGTCTCGGTGCCACCTTCGACAACCTCAACACCCCTTTCGGCAACCAGGACCAGACCTACACGCAGGTGCGCTACGGGACGGTGATCCCGACGGTGGCCTACTCGGTCAACGAAGACATGGCCTTCGGCCTGTCGCTCAACCTGGGTTACGCCGACGCGGCCTTCCGCTTCTTCCCCAACACGTCCTTCTTCAACCAGCAGGCGCCCCAGTTCAGCTTCCCGGGCGTCAAGATGGAAGGCGCCGCGGGTACCCAGACCAGCGCCCGGATCGGCTGGTGGTGGCGGCCGCAGCCGAAGTTCTCGCTCGGCCTGGTTTACCAGACCAAGACCGACAGCAACTTCGACGGCGGTGACCTCTATGTCAACTACACGGGCTTCCCGGGCATCGGTCAGCGCGTGCGCTATGACGCCAAGATGGACGGCTTCACCTTCGCCGCCCAGGCCGGTATCGGCTTCGCCTACCGGCCCAACGACAAGTGGGTCGTGGCCCTCGACGTCAAGCGCTACTTCTGGGACGACGCCATCGACACCATCACCGTCGTCGGCACCAACCCCGACCTGGCGCTGCCGGCCCCCTTCGACCAGGTGAC
>JAGQSE010000835.1 GCA_020439725.1 Acidobacteriota bacterium | reverse complement strand
GCCCTTTCCGGGCCGGCGTCGGCCGCACGGCTCGCCTATGCCTTTCGATCTCGTCAGGGCGCGACCCGCTACGTGGCGCGGCGGCTCCCCGGTGCGGGAGCTGTCGTTCCGGTCCTGGACCTGACCCGTGCCGTCCGGTCCCCGCTGGGGCTCCTGCTCTACGGCAGCCGCCTGGCGACCGCGGCCGGGCGGCTGGCGGCGGGATCGCGGTGGGAGCGAGGCGCCAGTCCCGAGACCCGGCGCGTCGCCGCGGGCTTCATCCGAGCCGCAGCCGCGGACGGGCCTGCCATGCCGAGGTTCCTGGAACGGCTTCAGGTCGCGGGGGTGCAGCCGCTGCCTCTCGTCGACCGGCGGGGCCGCGTCCGGGCCTTGGCCTACCAGGTGGGCGGCGAGCTGGTGGCAGGGCAGGAGCTCGGCCCGGCCTTCACGTGGGCGGGAGTCCAGAACCGACTCGGAGTGACCTATGAGCCGCAGAGAGACCTTCCTCGAATCCGCCCGAGCCGCGAACGACCTAGCCCTGGAGACCCGGCCCGAGATCGCGAGTCCACGCGAGGCGCTGACGTCGCCGGACCTGGAAACCGGGCTTCGGGAGATCCTCGGAGCCGTCGGGAGACTGGAGGCGCGGCTCACGAGCGCCGAACCGCGGTGTCGCCGGCGACGCGTGACCTGGAGGACGCTGGCGCTGCTCCTGGCCGGCGGCCTGGTCGCGCTCATGCTCCTAACGAGCATCCGGCCCGAGTGGGCGCTCCGGGAGAGGCAGCGCGCCGAGCTGGAGCTCGGGAGGCGAATGCACCAGCTCCTCGTCACGATGGAGGAAGCCGAGCGCGAGCAAGTGCTGGGCTCCCTCTGGGCGACCTCGGGCACCTCGCCGACGACCGACTGAGCGAGGCGGCGCTCCGGTCGGCCCTGCAACGTGCTGGCGTGCCGCCACTGCGCACCTTCCACGAGCGAAAGCTCTACGCCGGCAGCCTCGATCGCGCCGACGCCGCTTGGGCCACGGCGGCGCTTCGCGGGGGAGTCCAACCGCACCTCGTGCTGCGCGAGGTGGCGTTCCGGGGCGCTCGGGGCTCGGCTTCCCCCGAGGCCCGAGTCACCCACGGAACCCGTGTCCTCGCCCGAGCCCTCGCGACCGTGAAGCCGGCTCGTCCGGTGGAGAAGACGGTCTCGCTGGCGGCCCAAGCGTTGGCCGTCGTCATCAAGGCACCGATCGCGGTCGTCAAGGCGCTCCTCATCATCCGGAGCATCGCCCGCGAGCTGTCCCAGGAGCGTGGACGATGAAGCGACTCGTGACCAAGGCGCCGCTGATCGCGGCAGCGATCTTCACACTGGTCTTCCTCGGGCCACACGCCCTCGGTCTCCGGATCAACACCTCGACCAGCATGCCGCGAGGTCTCTACCGGGCGGTCGGCGACACGCTCCAGCCCGGCGCGATCGTGGCGGCATGCCTGCCCCAATCGGTCGCCCAGATCGGCTTGTAACGGCACTACCTCGGGCCCGGAGAGCGCCCGGGAGGCGCGGAGCCGGTGGTGAAGCTGGCCGCCGCGCTCGCCGGTGA
>JAGQSE010000834.1 GCA_020439725.1 Acidobacteriota bacterium | reverse complement strand
GGAGCAGGAGCGAGTAGAGGCCGGTCTCCGGGAAGGCGCCGAAGCGGACGCTCGCGGGGTCGCCCACCGCCGGTGCCGCCGCGTCGACGGTGACAACCGGAGCTTGGTCGAGGGACGGGCTGGCGGCGGAGCGGGTGAGGATGGCAGCGGCGCTGCAGCCGCGTCCGGAAAGGCCCGCGATCTCGAGGCTGCCGCCGGTGGCGACGTCGAGCCGCGCCGGGCGGACCTCGATCGTGCTCCCGGCAGCGGTGGTGGCGGTGAGTACCGCCGGGGCGGTCCCCGGGAGCTGCGGATAGATCACCAGCGAGGCCAGACCGACGAGGATCCATGGCCAGGGGCGAAGGGCGTTGTGGGCGACGGCGAACCACAGGCTCGCCCCCTGCGCCTCTCCCTCGGTGCGGCAGGCGGCGAAGCGCTGCACCAGGTAGCCGTTGCCCTCGGCGTAGCGCCACCAGCCGGCGATGAGCAGGACCGCGAAGAAGATCGGCGGCAATGTCGGGTGATCGGCCGGCGGTACGAAGTCGAGGACGCTGTCCAGGGTCCGGCCGCCGGAGGCCTCGACGGCGCGCTCGAGCCGGGGGATCAGGCCCTGGCCGCTCTCCCGGCTCGCCGCCGAGGTTCCGAGCCCACCCAGGCTCTGGACCACCAGGACCGCCAGCAGCAGGGCCCCGCCCATGCCCAGGGCGAACTGCACCAGGTCCGTGACCACCACCGAGCGAAAGCCGCCGAGCACCGTATAGCCCACCGCCAGGGCGACACAGCCGGCGATGACCCAGGCCGGCTCGACGTCGAAGAAAGCACGGGAGATCTTGACCATGGCGGCGATCACCCAGGCCATGGTCAGACAGTTGACGAACAGCCCGAAATACACCGCCTTGACCGCACGGAGCGCCGCCGCCGGCCGGCCGCCATAGCGCAGCTCGGTGATCTCGGCGTCGGTGATCACCTCGGACCGCCGCCACAGACGGGCGAAGAAGAAGGTCGCGGAGAGGTGGGCGATGGCCCAGCTCCACCAGATCCAGTTGCCGCTGATACCGTCGCGGGCGACGATGCCGGTGACCGCGAGCGGTGTGTCGGCGGCGAAGGTGGTCGCCACCATCGAGGTGCCGGCGAGCCACCAGGGCAGCTTGCGGTCGCCGACGAAGAAGGTCTCGAGACCGCGCCCGGCGTTGCGCGAGAACCACGCACCGACCGCCACGGCGAGCACCGCGTAGAGCCCGACCAGCGCCAGGTCGAGGGTGCTCAGGGTCGGCCGCACACCGCCTCGATGGAAGGTCGCAGGCTCATGGCAGGTCGTCGCCGTCGGGGTCCCAGCGATAGCGTGCGAGATCGACCCGGCCGTCGGCGGTGAAGATCACGCCTTCTTCCTCGAGCCGGAAGCGCTGGTAGTGGTCGCGGCCCGCCTCGCGCCGCAGGCTGACCTCGCCGCGGGCGTTGATCACCCGTTGCCAGGGAACGTCGGAGCCGTCCGGAAGCGCGTGCAGCGCGTAACCGACCAGCCGCGCGTGCCGGGGCATCCCAGCGAGGGCTGCGACCTGGCCGTAGGTGGCGACACGGCCTGGGGGAATGGCACGGACCACGGCGTAGATGCGGTCATGGCTGCCCGCATCGGGGTTCGCTCCGCGCCGACCTGCGTCGCTCATCGGAGATCGATCACTTGGTGCCGTAGAGGCGGTCGCCGGCGTCCCCGAGGCCGGGCAGGATATAGCCCTTGTCGTTGAGCCTCTCGTCGACGGCAGGGGTGTAGATGGGCACGTCCGGATGCGCCCCGTGGAAGGCGCGGATGCCCTCGGGAGCGGCCAGCAGACAGACGAA
>JAGQSE010000833.1 GCA_020439725.1 Acidobacteriota bacterium | reverse complement strand
CTGGCGCATGAAGAAGATCCACAACCCGACGATCAGGATGATCGGCGCGTAGTTGAACAGGATCACCGCCAGCATGTTGTCCTTGGGCTCCTCGGCGGTCACCTTGACCTTGGCCGCTTGCAGCCGGTCGATGAAGGCCGAGTCGGAATCGAAGGGCAGCTCCAGCCGGAAGCCGGTGCCGAGATCGTCGTGGCTGGCGCCTTCGGTGTACTTGCCCTCGACCTCCTTGCCACGGATGGTGACTTCCGCGACGTCCCCCTTGTCCACCTGGTCGGAGAACTCGGTGTAGGTGATCTCCTGGGTCCGGCCCTTATTCGTCTGGAAGGTCTTCCACAGGAACACGACCATCAGGAAGATGGCCATCCACAGGAAGAGAGTCTTGAGCGTTGAAGAATTCAATGGTCGGTTTCCTCGTCTTGTATCTATGCCGCCGCCGCGCCGTGCCGGTGGTCGTTCTCCTTCGCTGGATCCTCGCGGCCGGTCAGGAAATCTGTCCGATGAACGGAAGGTTGCCGAAGCGTCCTTCGCGCTTCAGGCCGTAGCCTACCAGCCTGGTGACTTCCGCAGGAGCCGAGAACAGGCTGAACGCCGAATCGTAGTCGGTGGTCCGGCGGGTCGGTACGTCCACCAACGAGATCGTCCGGACCCGCTCGGCGCCGTGCTGGAGCAACTGCTGCTCGAGATACGTCTCGATGACCCCCGTGGTGGTGACATCCCTAAGCAGCACGATGTCGGCTCCCTCGACCTGGAAGGGGATCGGGTAGTGCAGGGCACGCAGACCCTCTTCTCCGTCCTGCTGCTCGATCTCGACGTGGATCAGCTCGTACCGCGGATCGCCGCCGAGGGCGCGTAGCAGGTCGACCAGGAAGTGCATCGAACCGCTCAGGAGACTCACCACCAAGACGTCGTCGCCGCTGGTCGTCTCGACCATCTTCGCCGCCTTGGCGACGCGAGCGGCGATGGCCTGGGCTCCGTAGAGAGACTCCGGCGACGCTTCGAGGGGTGGATGTTCCGATCGGGTCATGGGCCAAGCTCCTCGGCGGTTCGCACGGTCACTCGCCATGCCGGTGCCCGCGCCCGAAAGCGCTCGTCGGTGACAACGCCGGCGACCCAGGCGATATTTCCCCGGGCACACAGGATCGGCAGCGAGTCGCGCTGGGATCGCGGTACCTTGCGGTCGATGAGGATCTCCTTGAGTCGAACCTCGGTCCGGTGCCCCGGTGGAACGAGACGATCACCGGGGCGGCGGTTGCGCACCGTCACCTGATCACCGGGGAGCAGAGGCAGCGCCAGAAGCGCCGACGCCTCGCGGGGTACGCCGAGAGAAAAGTCTGAGAGCGTCGTTTCGAAGCCGAGCGCCTCCGCCGTGGCAATTCGCTCGACGGTCATCTCGAGGCCCAGCTCGGGGATCCTCGCGGTCCCCGGAATCCCCAGAGTATAAGTGAAAGGTGGGATGGCCGCCTGCTCGCGTCGAAAGACGATCCACGGCCCCTGCTGTCGCCATCGCCAGCCGCCTCCACCGTCGCAACCGATGCGCCGTCCCGGGGCGAGCTGAAGGCGCAGCTCCTCGCAGGTGGCGCGGCGCGGTGGATGGAGGGCTCCGGCCTGCCGCTGGATGAGTGCCAGCGCCGGAGCCAGGAGCTCTCTCGGGAGCGCCTCGAGGTCCGCGCGGCGCGCGGCGATGCCGGTCGGCGCGACACGGATCTCGATCCTTTCTTCGAGGCGACGGCGGAGCGTCCGCTGGGCCCGGCGGGCGAGGCTCGCCAGGACCGCCAGGCGGGGGGTGAGGTCGGGGGTCTCGAGCGTCATCCGAGGCAGGAGCCGGTGGCGCATCAGGTTCCTGGGCATCGTCAGATCCCGGTTGGTCGGATCGCAGAGGGCTTCGAGCCGTCGAGCTTCGACGAAGGCGGCCAGGTCCGCCCGGCGGCATGCCAGGAGCGGACGAAGCACGGTGCTCCGGCGCGGCCGGATGGCCGCCAGACCGCCGAGCCCGGCCCCCATCAGGATTCGCATCAACACCGTCTCG
>JAGQSE010000832.1 GCA_020439725.1 Acidobacteriota bacterium | reverse complement strand
CATGGTCAGGAAGGTGGTGAGACCGCCCAGGACCTCGCGCCGCGGCGTCGTCCCGGCGGCCTCGAGGTGGAACCAGCGTTCGAGCATCGTTCTCCCCTCAGCGCCGGCGCTTGAAGGACCAGGTGAAGTGGAAGCGCGAGACCACGGTGCCGTCCGGCATCCGGCCGACGGTTTCGACGGTGGCCACCGCCGGCTCGCCGCTGGCCAGGGTCTCCTCCACCGCGGCGAAGAGGGCCGCGCCGTCGGCGCAGGTGAAGGTGGCGAGAGAGGTCGCCTTCTTGCCGAACTCGGCGTCGAGACCGACGATGAGCATCGCCACCGGCGGCCGCCCGGCCAGGGCGAGCATCGCCAGCGCCCCCGTGGACATCTCCGCCGCCATGCTCTGAGCGGCGAAATAGGTCGAGCGGAACGGGTTCTTCGAGCGCCAGCCGTAGGGTACCGAGGTTTCGCAACGCTCGGGGTCGAGATGCCGCACCCGGAGCCCGGCGAAGAGGCCCAGCGGCAGCTTGGCGAGCATGTAGAGACGCATCAGCCAGGGGTTCGTCACCTGGCGCACGAGCTTCCGGCGGGCTGCTTCGAGCTTTCTCGTGGAATCTGGGGGCGGGGCGGCGCTCTCGGTCATCGGATCGGGCTCCAGGGTTCGAGCTCGCCGCGATCGGGGCGTCAGCCGGTCCCGGCTTGCTGTTTCAGGTAGCGTTCGAAACGGGCGCGGCCGTCACCGGAGAAGGAGACGAAGCGCGCGCCGACACCGGTCACCGCCTCGCGCCCCACCAACGTGTGCCGCACCACCTCCGCCTCTCCCGAGACCGGCTTGGGATCCATCGGCAGGGCGAACTCGAAGTCGAGACGGGTGCCGAGAGGATACCCCACGTTGGTACGGATCAACATGCCCGTAGCCGACAGGTTCTCGGTCTGGCACATGGCGAGGGACTTGCCCTCGGCGAGCTGGATCTCGAGGCTGGCGAAGATGCGTGCGCCGATCCGCGGCGCCACCTCGAGGAGCTGTGAGATGGCGCTTTCGAGGGCCTCGGCGCTCTGCTCGAGGGGCACCGCGCGGTTGGCGCCCCGTCCGAGATAGCTCTCGGCGGTGGCGACGTCGCCGTCGGCCACCAGCAGCAGCAGCGAGCCCCGACGCGACGCCGACAGGGGCGAGCGCACGGCGTCGAGGTATTCCTTGAGCTCCATGTCCTCGAGGGGGCTGCGCACCACGAGGAGGTCGAAGGGGACGGCGGCGGTGAGCTCGAGGGAGGCGCGGCCGCGCGGAAAGCGGTCGACCTCGAGGGAGGAGCGGCCGAGGATCGGCTTGAGCTTGGCGAAGGTCTCGGCGTCGACACCGACGACCAGAATCTTCGACACCGGAGGTTTCGAGCGGCTCTTGTCCATGGTTCGGGAGGCGGCCCCCAGGGGGCGGCGCGAACGCCGAAGATACCATAACCGAGCGATCGTCCGGTCACCCCGCCGCGCCTTTCGGACCGCGCCTCGGGGCCGGCCGGCGGACCCTCGGAGCAGGCCTCTTGGGGGTTGCCGGCGCCCGTGCTATCCTCCGCCAGCTCGGCGGGGCCTTCCCGCTCCCGGCCGACGCAATCCCCAAGCAGGACGCTGACCACTCTCCGGCCGCGGTTTTCGCGCCGCCGGTCCACCGGGCTCCCCGGCCCGACCTACCACGAGGACGCAACATCATGGCCTTGGAAGCACGGCAGGACGTGCGCAATCTGGCGATCATCGCCCACGTCGACC
>JAGQSE010000831.1 GCA_020439725.1 Acidobacteriota bacterium | reverse complement strand
CGGCTGTCGAGGCGGGTGCCGGCCAGGAGCTGGTAGCTATGGTAGGGAAGCAGCGTCTCGAGCCGGGCCAGCAGGCGCTTGGGCACCTCCTCGGAGACCTGGGTCGGCGAGAAGGGCTCCGCCGTGGCGCGGACCAGCTGCACCTCGACCACCACCGGCCGCCGCGGGTGGTCGTAATCGCTCAGGACCTGGGCGATGCGCCGCGTGTTGGCCTCGATGTCGCGCACCACCAGGGTGTTTTCCTTGGGTTTGAGCTCGACCGTGCCGCGGTCCGAGAGCAGCGGGTAGACCAGCGGCAGCGCCTCCACCGCCGGCTGGTTCTCGAGGGTGTGGGCGTAGAGGATCACCGGGGTGGTGTCCATCTCGCCGGCGGCGGTCGCTTGGGCCGCCGCGGGACCCGCCGAGCCCACCACCAGCGCGAGGCAGATCAGCGCCGCCGCGAGGGCGAGGCGGTGGGCGACGCCGCGGCCCGGGGCCGCCGTCGCCGCTCCGGCGGTCCGGTGTCGTGGGGCGCTCATGGCTCGGTCTTGGTCGAGGTCCGGTCGTCGATGGGGCCGTGGGGTCGTCGCTCCGCCGCCGTCATACGTCGAGCGTCGGATCGATGACCATGACCACGGCGACCTGCTCGTCGGGGGTGGACGGGAAGCTGTAGACCCGGGCGTCGGGGCTGACCACCCCTTCGACCACCGGCGCGTCCTGGCCCGCGGAGGTGCCGGCCTCCTCGACGCCGCCATAGGCCCACAACGGCACGCGGTCGGGACGCTGGGCCGCCGGCGACGTCTCCGGGTGCACCGCCGCTGCCTGCGGTCGAGGGGCGGTCTGGAGCTCCGGCGGCAGCGAGACGCTGGCGGTGACACCGGCGGCGAGGAGAGCCGCGGCGGCGACCTTCCAGGCGGCACCGTGACGGGGATCGAGGCCCGTGACGAAACGAGCCGCTCGCGCCGCGAAGCGCTCGCCGGTGCTCGGGGTCTTGAGCGCGCTGGTGGTGCGCAGCGTGTGCACCGCGAGCTTCATGTCGGCGATCTCGTCGCCGCCCAGGACCGGCACCGGCAGGTGGCGGAAGATCAGCGTGGGGTCGATGTCCTCGGCCTGGCGCCGGCAGGCGGTGCAGGTGTCGAGATGCTCGACGGCGTCGGCCCAGCCCTCGGGCTCGGGCAGCGAGGGATCGAAGCGGTGCTCGAGGAGCGCGGGCCAGGCGGGGCAGCGCATCACGCTTCCTCCCCATAGGCCGCGGCGTACTCGGGGTAGCGGCTCAGGAGCTCGCGGCGCAGCACCTTGCGGGCGTTGAACAGATGGTTGCGCACCGTCGATTCGCGGCAGCCCACGGCCTCGGCGACCTCCTGCGAGCTCTTGCCTTCGATCTCGCGCAGCACGAAGACGGCGCGCTGACGCTCGGTGAGCTCGCCGGCGAGCTCGCGGAAGATGCCCATCACCTCGCCCTGCTGGAGCTGGCTCAGCTCGTGGTCGTTCTGCCGGTCGGCCACCTGGCGCAGGTGATGGCGTACCGGGTCGGTGCCCCGCTCGCGGGTGCGGCGGGACCGCAGGTGGTCGATGGCCAGGTTGGTGGTGATCCGGAAGATCCAGGTGTTGGGGCTCCAGCGCGCGTCGTAGCTGGCGCGCTTCTCCCACACCCGGAGAAAGGTCATCTGCACGACGTCCCGCGCCTCCTCGAGGTCGCCGAGGATGCGGTAGGCCGCCTGGATCAGCGGCTGTGTCTTGCGCTCGATGAGGGCGTCCAAGGCGGCTTCGTCGTCTTGCTGGAGCGCTTCGAGCAACTCCAGGTCGGAAGCCTCCTTGAGGCCGGCGCGATGTCGGGTCTCCGAGTACACGAGTTCGGGCATAAGCTCCCCTCGCTACCCAATACGGCTCAGGGGGAGCATCCGTCTATGACCGGTGGATTGGGGACCCTGAACCGACAGGACCGGGCGACGAGGCCAGGCCCGTCGCGGCCTGCGACGAGCGTTTCGTCAGACTATACTCCCGCCGAATATGAAGCAACCGCGCTCGTCAACGCGCCGCCGGAGCCGGTCGTGAAGCGTCTCGTCTCGCGCCTGGCCTGGAGCGGCTACCAGCTGGCTTTGGGCGGCGCGCTGGTCCTGACGGCGCCCTGGGTGCTGCTCCGGCGGGGCGGCCACTACCGGCGCACCATCCTGCCGCGGCTGGGAAGGGTCCCCGAAGCACCGGTCCCCGGCGGGTTGTGGATCCATGCCGTGTCGGTGGGTGAGGTCATGGTCGCGGCGACCCTCGCCCAGGCGCTTCCCGAGACGCTGCCGCTGGTGGTGACGACGGTGACGCCCACCGGGCAGGCGCGGGCCCAGGCGTCCCTCGGGCGCCGCGCCACCGTCACCTATCTGCCGTTCGAGCTCGGCTTCGCCGTCGAGCGTTTCTTCCGTCGGCTGGCGCCCGCGGCGCTGGTGCTGGTCGAGGGCGACCTGTGGCCGCTGGTCCTCGAGCGCACGGCCCGCCGCCGGCTGCCCGTGACGGTGGTCAACGGCCGGGTGAGCGATCGCAGCTTCCGCCGCATGACGCGGCTGCGCCGGCTTCTGGGCGGGCTTCTCGGTCCGCTCTTCACCCACGTCGGACGTTTCGGCATGCAGACCGCGGAGGATCGGCGGCGCCTGATCGAGCTCGGGGTCTCGCCGGCGAAGGTCGCCGTCACCGGTAACCTCAAGTACGAGAGCCCCGAGCCGGCGGCCAACACCGAGCTCGAAGCGCAGCTCCGTCGCCTGGCCGGGGACCGACCTCTCCTGGTCGCCGGATCGACCATGGCGGGTGAGGAGGAAGCGGTCCTCGACGCTCTCGAGGTCGCCGGGGGTGGCGAGGCTGCGCTCCTGGTCGTGGCGCCGCGGCATCCGGAGCGCTGGGACGAGGTCGCGCGGCTGCTCGACAAGCGCGGGATCGCTTTCCTCCGGCGCTCGGGTTGGACCTCTCCCGGTTCGTCACCGCGCCCCGCGGTGGTCCTTCTCGACAGCCTCGGTGAGCTCGCCGGGCTCTACCGCATCGCCGCCGCCGCCTTCATCGGTGGCACCCTGGTCGCCACCGGCGGGCACAACCCCCTCGAGCCGGCGCGCTTCGCGGTGGCGACGGCGGTGGGGCCGTCGATGGAGAATTTCCGCGAGATGGCCGAGCACTTCGATCGGGCCGAGGCCTGGGCTCGGGTCGGGGACGCCGCGGCGCTGGGCGAGACCTGGCGCCGGTGGCTCGAAGAGCCGTCCGAGGCCGCGGCGGTGGGGCGTCGGGCGCAGGCCCTGGTCGAGGCCAACCGCGGGTCCCTCGAGCGCACCTTGAAGCTTCTCGAGCCGTTGCTCGCGGCGGTGTCGGCGCGACCGGCCGGGAGCCGCTCGTGAGCGCTCCCGATCTACGGTCGCCGCCGGCGCCGCGCTCGCCCTGGCAGCTGCTCTACGGCGCCGCCCACCGGCTGCGCCGCCGCTGGTATCGCAGCCGCGCCCGGCGCCTGCCGCGGCCGGTGATCAGCATCGGCAACCTGCATTGGGGCGGCGCCGGCAAGACCCCGCTGGTGGCCGCCATCGGCCGTCATCTGGCCGCGCGCGGTCTGCGCGTGGCGGTGCTGTCGCGCGGCTATGGCGGCGATGGACGCGGCGTCCGCATTGTCAGCACCGGCACGGGGCCGCTCCTCGGACCGCTGGTGGCGGGCGACGAGCCGGTGCTCCTGGCCGGCGAGATGCCCGGTGTCGCGGTGGTGGTCGATCCGGCCGACTATGCGGCGGTGATCGATGAGATGAAGGCCAACGACGGCGCGGTCAGCGCCGATCTCCGCCGCCGTCTTGCCGCGCGCGCCT
>JAGQSE010000830.1 GCA_020439725.1 Acidobacteriota bacterium | reverse complement strand
CGCCGAGCGCAGGTTGTAGAGCCCCTGCCGCAGGTTGCGCGGCCCGTCCGACTGGCTGAGCGCGGGCCACAGGAGATCGGCGAGACTCTCCCGCGACAGCTCGCGCCGTCGGTTGCAGACCAGGTAGGCGAGGAGCGCCCGGACCTTCTGCGATTCGAAGCCCGACAGGTGCCGGGACTCGTCCCGGACGTCGAACCCGCCGAACAGTCTGACCTCGAGTCGTCTCAAACACGCCCCCTGGAATCCATGGGCCATCCTCTACCGTTCGTCGTCGTGCCGAGCAGACGGTCGAGACCGCTACTCCCCATGCTCCTCTCGCTTCTGCAACAGACCTGCCATCCGGCAAGACCTCGTCCGAGAGGCCCCGCGTTGGGTCGAGCCCTGCGAGGAAACCGAGTCGCTCGGCGCACTGACGATCTCCTGACGTTGGCCCCCACAATATCTATGTATGGTAATCCGCTGGCCGGGACAGGACCGCCCATTTTGGCGGGCCGAGAGGGCTTTCGAAGCCGTTCGAAGCGCGCCGAGCTCGGCGGGAGACGGCGTGATGGGTGACAGGCTGGCCGGCGGGACCCTGCGACTGCCGTCGAGCCCTCCGGTGTCGGAAGTTGGGAATCGTCGGACGCGGAGCGTCGCCCGGGCGTCGTCCCGGAACGCTCTGTTCCAGGCACGAATCCGTGGCCCTTTTTACAAAGCGCCGCTCGACGAACTACCCCCGACTCAGGAGCTGGTCCAGACCCGCTCATCGTGTCTCCCGGAAGCCCCCGGCGCCCTTGCCGTACCCCTCCGCGCGCACAGCGACGCCAGGGCCCCAATGACCCGGTCCGATCAGTCCCAGGGGGTCGTTTCACGAACGGCTGCCGTGGGCAAGGTCCCGCCGAGGCGGCAGGGCCCATTCGGGGGAGCAATCCCCAATACTCTAATCCAAGTATGCGGAAAAGTGGTATCGCTTCCGGCCGCACCGGAGCTCGAGCAGCGTTGCCACGTACCCTCCACCGACCCCGCTGTGCTGGCCCCGCCCCCCCAACGGCGGCAGGCCGTCGCTGGTGCCTCGGGACTCCTCCCATCTCTTTGTCCCTAGTTCGTAGACTTTTTAGAAGACGGATCCGTCCAAGCACTACGGACAGACCATCGTCAAGGGAGCTGTTGTCATGCGTACTCTCACTTCTTGGATCGCCGCCGGCCTGGTCTCCTTGCTGACCCTGCCGGCCCTCGCCGGTCCTCACCAGCCCGATGGCGCACAGAGCATCGAAGACGTGGCCCGGCAGGAGCTCGAGGCCGCACTCGGAGACCCGTCCACTTGGAGCGCTGCGGCGGCCTACACGGCCGATGCGGCACCCGTCGGGACGATCCCCCTCAAGGCCGGCGCGTTTCGCTGCTTGCCCAGTTGTGCCGCCGACGACGGGCGATTCCTCGCCGTCGCCGCAGGCGCTTCGCTCAGGACCCTGAGCGAGACCTCCCTCGACATCGAGGTGGCGGTGCCCGCCGGGCTCGCCTCCTTCGACGTCGGGATCTTCGACGGCGACTCCGATTCCGCCAACGTCAACTGGGACGTCGGCGTGGCGCCCTTCGAGTACACCGTCTTCGCCGACCCGGCGCGCGACGGTACCGGCATGATCCCCGTCGCCGGCCCCTTCGCCAGCACCACGATGATCAACAACGGCTGGTTCGACTTCACCGTCCTCACCAGCGCGGTGGCGCAAGCGCCCAGTGGCAACTACTTCTACCGCCTGCGCGTCGAGAACCTCGATCCGAACCTGGTGGTGCTCAACTCGTTCAAGGTGCGTACCGACGCGGTTGTGACCATCGAGGTCCAGCAGCAGCCCTTCGGCTTCTACGCCGCGCTGCAGAGTCAGCAGGACGCCCAGATCATCTTCCCGAATTTCCCGGCGAGCCCGACGCCGACGACCTACGACGGCACCTTCGACTTCTTCATCGACGTCCGCGACGAGGAGCAGAACCTGGTGCTCTGGGGCGGCGACCTCGACCGCGGGTCCTTCGACGGCACGAGCCTCGACACGGACGACCCGGACACGCCCAACGCGCCCTTCCTGCCGCCGTGGGCGACCGTCGACGCGGTCTCCGAGGGAGTCGCCGTGGGTCTCGCCGGGACCACCGGCAATCCGGCCGACGACACGAACCCGGCCGGGCTCGGTATCTTCCTGGTCCGCTCCCCGGCTTGCTATTTCACGGTCACCACGCCCGATGGCGCGGACTTCGTCAACAACAACCCCTCGGGCAACCAGGAGTGGGAGAAGTTCCAGCTGACGACGCTGCCGCTCGATCCCACCCAGGCCGACGCCCAGGCGGCGTCGCTGCCGGCGGGCACCTATCGCATTCGCGCCTCCGGCGTCGACATGCAGAACCTCAACTTCTGGCGCTTCTTCTACCCGCTGCTCTGTGTCGACGAGACGGGGGCTCCCTGCGAGCCGCTCCGCTCGTTCCTGGTCGGTGACCAGGTCTGGCTCGACCTCGATGGCGACGGCATCTTCGACTCCGGCGAGCCCGGCATCGACGGCGTCCTGTTCGAGCTCCTCGACGCCGACGGTGACGTCATCGCCACCACCATGAGCGATGCCGGCGGCGTCTACGGCTTCGAGGTCGATGCGGGCGACTACTCCGTCCGGGTCGCCGACTCCAACTTCGATCCCGGTGGCGCCCTCGAAGGGCTCGACCTGACGACCTCCGCGGC
>JAGQSE010000829.1 GCA_020439725.1 Acidobacteriota bacterium | reverse complement strand
ATCGACGGCAACGGCGTCGCCGATTTCGCCTTCGGCCGCCTGCCGGTGCGCACGCCGCAGGAGCTCGACGCGGTGGTTGCCAAGCTGTGGCAGTGGGAGCTGCGCGGCGAGAACAACAAGGCGCTCTTGGCGGCGGGCCGCTCCGACCAGAGCCGGGAGCTGGCGGGTATGACCGACGGCTTCGTCGCGGCTCTCGGCAAGGGATGGCGGACGACCACGGCCTTCGTCGACGACCTGGGGCGCGACTCCGCCCGCGCCCAGATGCGATCGGCTCTCGACCAGGGAGTGCCGCTGATCAGCTATCTCGGTCACTCCTCGTACGGACAGTGGGACTTCGAGCCGCTGTTCACCTGGCAGGAGGTGTCGGGGCTCAAGAACAGCGGTCTGCCGTCGGTGGTGGCCCAGTGGGGGTGCTGGAACAGCTATTACGTCTCACCGGAAGTGCAGACGCTGTCGAGTCACCTGCTGCTGGCGCCCGGGCTGGGCGCCGCCGGCACCATCGGCTCGTCGACGCTGACCTCGAGCGCCTCCCACGAGAAGCTCGGCGAACGCTTCTTCGCCGCCATCGGCAAGGGCGTCACCACCCTCGGCCAGGCGCTGCTCGAGGCCAAGCGCGAGGTGGCGGCAGAGGGCGGTAACGACGACGCGGTGGTCGGCATGACCCTCCTCGGCGACCCGGCGACGCCCATCGGCTCGCGGGTGCGGCCCGACTTCATCAAGTAGGAAGCGGCTGACCGCTCGCCACCGGGCCGGTCTTGGACGTCCCTGCCGGGACGCCGGGATCGGCCCGTTCGCGTTTCAGGCCGGCGCCACCTCGCGCACCAGGACACCAACCTCCTCCTCGAGGTCGCGGGCGTAGGTGCCCCGAAAGTCGGCGCGGTCGTAATTGGCCAGCGCGGCGCGGAACATCCGGTCGCGGCTTTCCCAACGGTCCTGGACCGGTGGGTAGGCGCCGATACGCGCCTGGTCGTCGTGGGACAGGTGGAGCGCGTGGCCTTCCTCGATGCGCCGCAGACCGGCTCCCAAGGTCAGCCGCGCGATCATGTCCTGGTCCTCCCAGCCCCAGCCGTGGAGCCGCGAGTTGTAGCCGTCCACCGCCAGGAAGTCGCTGCGCCGGACGAGCAGCAGCCCCGGCGCCTGGCGCGTGCCGTCGTCGGCGTCCTCCTCGTGATCGACGATGTGGAGCTCGCGCCCGTCGGCAGTGCGCAGCCGCAGCTCGTAGCCGAACCGCGTCACGTGACCCGCGGCGCGCGCGTTGGTCTCCGACTCGCGGACTCCCGCGAGGGTGGCGAAGGTGCCGTCCTCGCGCTCGAGCCGCGCGACGAGACCCGCCACCACCGAGGGTTCGAGGACGATGTCGCAGTCGCAGAAGAAGAGGTATGGATGGGCGGTGTGACCGGCACCGAGGTTTTGCGCCCGCGCCTTGTGGAAGTAGCGCCGCGCTCCCGTGTCGACCACCCGCACGCGCTCGGCGCCCTGGCCTAGCTGCCCGGCGAGGAGCTCCGGATCGCCACCATAGCTGACCACCGTCACGTCGCCGGCCACTGCCTCCGCCGCGCCGACGAGCCCCGGCAGCGCGCGTCCGAGCTCGACGCGGTCCCGCCACGAGACGATGATCGACAGCACGGGCGCCGACCTCAGCCCGTCCGCCGCCGGGCGAGGGCGGGACGGATGCGCCGGGCGAGGGTCTCCGCGTCGAGACCGCCCAGGGCGAGGAGATCGTCATCGGCGCCCGATTTGCCGGCCCATTCCGCCGGCCAGCCGAGAGGCACGACACGGAGCGGCAGATCGAGCTGCTGGAGGAGGCTCCCGAGACCGCCGAAGCCGTAGTGGTCCTCGATGACGAAGAGGGTGTCGACGCCGGCGAGGGTCGCTCCCAGGTCTTCGGGCAGGGGTTTGGGCCTCGCCACGTGGAGAAGCCCCAGGGCGTGGCCCTCGGCGGCGAGCCGGCGGTGCGCCGCCGCCGCCAGGTGGGTCCCCAGGCCGCAACCGGCGAGGGAAACCGGGCGCCGCGGCTCGAGCCACCGCGCCGCGGCGGGCTCGCCGGGAAGGTCATCGAGGGGCCTGCGGGGCAGCCTGAGGTAGGCCGGCTGGTCGCCGGCGAGGATCTCGCGACAGGCGTGGCGCACCTCGCGCGGACCGGCCGGGGCCCAGACCTCGAGGCGTGGCAGCGAGGCCATGGCCGCCAGGTCATTGATCGCCGCGTGGGTCTTTCCGTTGCGGCTCGCGCAGCCACCGCCATGGGAGCCCACCAGCGTCACCGGCATCCCCGCCTGGCTGAGACCGACCCGCACCTGGTCGTAGGCGCGATAGGCGAGAAAGGCGGCGAAGGAGAAGACGAAGGGCCGCAGCCCGCAGCTGGCCATACCGGCGGCCATCGAGACCATCGCCTGTTCGGCGATCCCGGCCATGACGAAGCGTTCGGGATGCCGGCGCTCGAAGTGCACCGCGCCATCGGAATCGGCCAGATCGCCGTCGAGGACCCAGATGCGCGGATCGCGCTCCGCCTCGTCGGCGAGGAAGAGCCCGCAGTGATCCGCCAGGCGAAGAGTCAACG
>JAGQSE010000828.1 GCA_020439725.1 Acidobacteriota bacterium | reverse complement strand
GGCCTTCAAGCCCGGCTACCTGCGGCTCCTGGCCTACGGCGGCTCGGCGCGGCCCGAGGAGATCCTGTCGGAAGTGGGCATCGACGTCCGCGACCGCACCTTCTGGCAAGGCGGCTTCGACGTCATTGCCTCGATGCTCGACGAGCTCGAGCAGCTCTCAGCATGAGTCGCTGGCTGCTGGCGGAACGCGGAGCGCTGGTCCTGGCGGTGGTCGCCGCCGCCCTGGGGCTCCTGACCAGTGCCGGCTTCCACGTGGTGCCGCCGGGACCTCCCGACGCTGCCTGGGTGGTCCATGTGGGACTCTTCCTCTTGTCCCTGGTCGCCGGCGGTTTCGGCGCGCTTCGCCACCGCGAGATCGAGCAGCAGCGCTGGGCGGTGGCCCACGACCGCGACGCCACCAAGGGGGAGCGTGAGTACGCCCACCGCGAGGCGGCGAGCCAGCGGCGGTATTCGTGGACGGTGTTCCTGCTCGCGCCGCTGGCGGTGGGGTACTGGATGGCCTACGTCTTCGAGACGCCCGACGCCATCACGCTCTCGGATTTCGTGCTGGTGACGCCGGTGGCGGGCTTCTTCCTGGGTCTCTATGTCGGCGGGATGTTGTGGCCCGCCCGCGGCGCCTACGACCCGCCCTGAGCCGGCTCCCGACGGAAACGGCGGAAGAAGTCCCAGGCGGTCCGCGTCGCATCGAAGCCGTGGAGCAAGGCGGCCGCCTTGCGGTCGTCGCCAGGCTTGCCCCCGGCCCATTCGTGCCCCCAGCCCGCGATCGTCCACAGCTCCACCGGAGCGCAGCCCTGGTCGTGATCCTCGGCTGTCCATCGGCGGTGAACGATGGCGCCGTCGGCGAGCTCTTCCGTCACCGGAGCCGCGGCGCAGCCGTTGGCCTCCGCCCAGAACTCGAGCCCTTCGAGGACCGGCAGGCTGCCGACGTCGGCGCCGCCGGCGAAGGGCAGCGTGTCGTCGGCGAGACCGTGGAAGGCGACGAGGGGTACCGGGACCGCCGGTCTGGGGACGTGCCAGGTCTCCTCGTCGATGGCGCGCCGACCGCCGTAGGCACCCGAGGAAACCCCCGCCGCCGCCAAGCGTTCGGGGTGCTCGGCGGCGTAGAGATAGGTGAGCATGCCGCCGTTGGACTCGCCGATCATGTACACCCGGGTCGGATCGACCGCGAAGACCTCCTCGATCCGGTCGACGACCCGATCGACGAAGCCGACGTCGTCGAGCCCGATGCGCAGCGCCTTGCCGCAACACCAGCCGGCGTTCCAGTGCTGGAAGAGGCCGGCGAAGCCGATGCCATCGGGGTAGGCGACGAGAAAGCCCTCGCGTTCGGAGAGCGCCGAGAAGCGGGTCTTGGCCTCGATGCCCCGACCGGTGTTGAAGGCGCCGTGGAGGACGACGACCAGCGGTGTCGGCCGTGTCGGGTCGTAGCTCGCCGGCACGTGGACCTCGAAGGTCCGCCGGCGGCCGTCCTCCCCCGTCCTCAGGACCTCGCGGAAGGTCCCCGGTGGCATCGCACCCCCGGGATCCGGAGAAGGCAGCGCCGAGCCCCGCAACCCGACCCCACACCCGGCCAGCGCCAGCACCGCACCACCCAACCCGAGCCCCAGCCAGACCGTCCGACGCATCTTCGCCTCCTCGCTTCTTGGCCTCGTCCCTTCGTCTACTTGAGCGCCGCCTCGGCGCGCCGGGCGATCCACAGATAACCGGCGGCAGCGGCGTCTTCGCGTACCGAGCGCAGACGAGACCGACCCGCCGCCTCGAGGTCGCCGGCCAACTCGAGCTCACCGAGGGCCAGGCGAAGCTCGAGGGACGGCCCCATCCTCTCCGTCGTGACGCTCTCCGCCAATTGTTGTTGAAGGATGCGGACCGCCCGCCGGGGATCTCCTTCGGCGGCCACCAGCCGCGCATCCGCCAAGCTCACCGCCAACCCGAGCTCCGGTGGTGTCCCGGTGCCGAGCATCGACGCCGCCGCGCTCACCTCCCGCCGCGCCTCGAGGGTCTCGCCAAGACCGGTCAGGGCACGCGCGCGGAGCACCCGCGCCGCGAGAAGACCCGGCGAGTCGGAGGCTTCGAGGAAGACGCTCTCGAGCTCGGCGGCGGTCTCGGCGGCGGCTTCCGCCTTGCCGGCGGCGAGGTCGAGGGAGGCCAGCGCCAGCCGGACCCGGGCCACCTCGAGGGGGGCGCCGAGCTCCCGGCGGAGCGCCAGCGCCGCTTCCTGGTGCTCGCGTGCCGTCCCCAGCTCTCCCTCCTGGAGAGCCAGCTCCGCCAGGCCCGCGTGCGCCGCGGCCACGGTCCCACGCAGGTCGACGGCGGAGTCCCGGGCGATGTCGAGACTTCGTTGGTAGGCCGCCTGCGCCGGGCCGAAGCGCTCGCGGGCGACGAGCACCGACCCCAGCTCGAGCTGCACCCGGGCGGACTGTTCGACGGCGGCGGAGCCCGTGAGCTCGCCGGCACCGTCGAGCAGCTGGCCGGCACGCCGCAACTCGCCCTCGGCGGCGCGGGCGTCACCACCCCGCAGGAAGAGGTCGGAGCGCGCTCGTAGCGCCTGCACCTGCCCCGTCCGGTCGCCCAGCTCCTCGGCCAGGTCGAAGGCCTTGGCGAAGGCGTCGAGACCACGCTCCGG
>JAGQSE010000827.1:2852-3011 GCA_020439725.1 Acidobacteriota bacterium | reverse complement strand
GCCAGACTGCGGAAGCCCGAGAGCGTTCGATCCTGGCGTGAAGAGGCCGAAGAGCCATGACCACTTCCACCCGATGGCAACTCGCCCACGTCGCGACCCTCGATCTGCCGCTGCCTCCGCTTCCGGACTTCGTGCCGCGGCACGTCAGCGCCACGCCGA
>JAGQSE010000827.1:0-2826 GCA_020439725.1 Acidobacteriota bacterium | reverse complement strand
CGCCGAGCCGTCGTCGACGAGGTGACCCGGAGGCTTGCGGCGTACAAGGCGGGAGCCGGCGTCCGGGTTCCCTTCCGGACCCACTTGATCCGGGCCGAGCACTGACTCCACCGCCGCGGTCGCCCGGTCACCGGGGCGTGGACGCTCCGACTTTCGGGACGGATCAGGTCTTGCGGCGGGAGCCGCCGTCCATCCACCGCTGGTACCCGGCGAACAGCACCGCGAGCACGACCAGCGCGCCGAGGGGGACGAGGAAACCCTGGCGCAGATCGCCGGAGAAGCGGGTCATCTGGCCGGTGGCCCAGGGGAGCACCGCACCGCCCAGGCTGCCCAGCGCGAAGGCCCAGCCGGCGCCGCGGGAGCTGTGGGTCGTGATGAACGAGGCGGTGAGGGGGAAGAGCGGGGCGAGCCCGAAGCCGGTCAAGGCGGAGGCGAGGGTGAGCGCGCCCCGTCCGTCGGCGATGTAGACACCGGCGCCACCGGTGATCGACAGCGCCAGCGCGGCGGCATAGACCGCCGGTTCGGAGAGGCGGCGGAGGACGAGCGGCGCCACCGCGCGACCGGTGAGGAACGCCGCCCAGAAGCTGGCGCCGATGAGCATCGAGATGATGGTGCCGCTACGCGCCACCTGGTCGGCGAGGGAGATCATCCAGCCGCCGAGGGCCGTTTCGGAGCCGATATAGAGGAAGAACATCACCGCCAGGAGGGCGAGTGGTCCGGCGGGCGACCGCGGTCTCGGATCGGTCGCTGCGACGGCTTTGGCAGGCATCTGGTCCGACGGCGCCGGTTCCTCCGCGAGCGCCGGGCTACGCCACAGCAACACCATCCACACCACCTCGAGAACTCCCAGGCCGAAAAGGATGCCGCGGAAGTCGACGACGCCGAGGAACGCGGCGAAGAGCAGCGGGCAGCTCACCGCCCCGACCCCCCAGATCAGGTTGAGGACCGTCAGCGCGGCGCCGCGGCGCTCGGGGTGACGCTGGGCGATCAAGACGTTGGTCGCCGGTGAGGCGAGACCGATGCCCAGGCCGATCAAGATCACCACCCAGCGCGCCAGCGGCCAGCCGACGAGGGGCAGCAGCAAGGCGCCGAGGCCGGCGCTGCCATAGCCCAGGACGACGCTCCGCCGGAGGGCGAAGGTCGAGACCACCGAGGCCGCCGCGCTGGCGGCGAAGAAGGGGAGGAAGAGCGTCGAGGCGTCGGCGGTGGTCAGCCTCCAATGGCTGCACAACTCGGGGATCAACGGTCCGAGGAGCACCGTCGACATGCCGATGGGGAAGAACCCCGCGTAGAGCAGCGCCTCACCGCGCGCCGGTGGGGTGCTCATGACCGATGGCGGCAGGGACGTCGAGGGCGGGACGAACGAGCCGCCACATCGATGCCGTCGGGCCGGCCGGGAGGAGCCTCGCTTCCCGGCGAAGCAAGTTGCGCTGCGGTGCTTCGGGCTGCATTCCTTCGAGCTACATTCCTTCGAGCTACATTCCTTCGAGCTGCATTCTCAGGAGACATGGCGCGCGTAGTGTCGCACGCGTCCTCGGAGGCCGACAAGCTCGGTGCTCGCAGTCGTTTGGGGCGGACCGGCAGCCTCGCCACACCGCCGACGCAGCCTCGCGGCTCCATCGTCGCGCCTCGGACACGCCGTGCTCACGCACCGCGGACAAGCTTCTCGGAACCGTTCGAGACGGGGAAGAGAGCATGGTCGCCGACAATCCAGGATGGCTCGAGCACTGCCGCACCGTGATCGGTGCCGAGCTGCCGCACATGCCCAGCCGCCGCGAGCGCGGCCTGGCGCGCGGCCAGATGCTCGTCTTCGGCCGCTTCATCGAGGTCGAGGGCGCCGACCGGCTGGCGAGCCTTCCCGACCCCGTCCTCTTCGCGCTCAACCACAACAACACCCTCGAGTCGGTGCTCGTGCCGACGGCTTTGATCTTCCTGCGCGGTGGCCGTCACATCAGCTTCCTGGTCGACTGGATGTATCTCCGGAACCCGCTCCTCGGCTGGCTCTTGAGGCGCATCGATCCGGTGCCGGTGTACACCAAGCGCGCCTTGTGGGGTCTGTGGGAGGAGTACCGCCGTGCCCACCTCGGCGAGTCGCCGCTCGACGGCTGTCTCGAGCGGTTGGCGGCGGGGCGTAGCGTCGGCATCTTCCCGGAGGGTACCCGCAATCCCAGCGCCACCCGCCTGCGCCGAGGCCGCCCGGGCCTGGGCCGCCTGGTCCTCGAGTCGACGGCCCCGGTGGTGCCGGTGGGCATCGACTTTCCCGCCAAGGAGCGCCTCGGCCGTGTGCCGGCCATCGGTCGCATGCGGCTGCGCATCGGTGCCCCGATGCGTTTCGAGCCCGAGCGTGGGGCCTACCGCGAGGTGACGGTGGTCCGTCCCGCGTCCCGCGAGCGAAGCGGCCGCGAGCTCGGCGCCGCCGTCGTCGACCAGGTCATGCACCGGCTCGCCACCCTGTCCGGCAAGAGCTATCCCTTCGGCCGCCCGGCGGCCGTCACCGACACCGTTTCTAAAACCCCGTTCAAGCAGGGAGGGTCCCATGCTGCGTAGCGAGATCACCACCACCAAGGTGCTCACCCCGGAGAGCCGGGCAGCGGCGATGGAGGTCATCGACGCCGTCTACCGTCACGAAAAGCGTTGGATTGCCGACAGCGACGCGGAGATCCCCACCAACCTTCCCGAACGCGCCGACGTGTCGTGGTTCGTCACCCATGTGGGCGACACCCCCGCGGGGGTCATCCGCCTGGCCTACGATCCGCCGCTGTCGATTCCGCCGGAGCTCGACTTCCACTTCGAACGCGACATCGCCCTCGACCGCCTGCCGCCGGA
>JAGQSE010000826.1 GCA_020439725.1 Acidobacteriota bacterium | reverse complement strand
AGCCACCAAGGCTATCGGCTCAACGGCCGCACTCCCGCCCAAGCGCTACGAGAGGCTCTGGGGCGGGATCAACTGCCGCCCTTCGTACCTGATCTGGGTCCGGAACAGGAGGCCGCCTGACCCACACTGCTCGAGCACCGGGTGTCGGGGAAATACGGAACTTGTACAGTCGATCTCCAGGCACCTCCACCCAACACCAACACCCTCGACGCGCGCCGCAGACTTCGCCTCTCGGGTCCCGCACGAAAACCGCCAGTCAAGTACTTGCCTGACTGCTGCAGCTGCTGTAGGTTGCTGAGCACGTTCCTGCACGGGGCTCATGCTCCCGCGATCGGGTGATCCGATCGGCAGGTTGTACACCGTGGGCTGGGCGGCCCGAACGTCATCCGATCCTCGGGAGCCCCGACGGGCCCACACTTTCGAGGAGGAGTTGTTCGATGAGATCGACCTTGGTCCGACTGGCGTTGGGTGTCTCGATCTTGGCTCTGTCCGCGCTCCCGGCGAAGGCGATTCCGCCGTACTGCTGGGATGTCTGCGAGTTCCGCGCTTCCACCTACCACTGCAGCTACCCGCCGTTCGGCACCATCACCTGCGGCGACTACTGCACCTCGTACTGCCCGAGCTGCTGTACCCTCGACCCTTACGCCCCGTCCTCCCCTGACGCCTCCGCTACCCTGCCCTGGGACACGGCGTCCTCGTGCCAAGACCAGGCCATCACAACCGAGCCGACCGCTCTCAAGACCGAGGAGAGCCAGCCCGAAGCCGCCGACTGACCGTTCGCTGCCAGGGAGCCGCCGGGGTCCCGTCCCCGGCGGCGGCCGCAACGACCTCCACCCCGCGGATCCTGCTTCGATGCCGACGGTGGAGCCCCTGGTCGAGAGCCTCGAAGAGCATCGGGCGGATCGGCACCTGGACACTCTCCCTCGGTCAACCACCCCGCCACGTACCTCCGAGGACGGGACATTCCGGCAGACATCACCCACCCAGCGAAGCACGGGCCATCTCGAGACCCTCTCGCCTGACTTGCAGAAGGTCCGGGAGCACGGCCTGGGCGAACCGGTTGTCCTTGAACGCTTCGGTGAGCTCGAGAGCTCGACTCGCCACCTCGACGGCCTCGACTCCCCGTCCCTCTAGAAGGAGAACTTGTGCCAGGTCCCGGCCTGATTCGGGGGCATCCATCGACCGGGTCCGAACGAGGTCCCTGAAGACTCCGCGAAACAGATCTGCAGCAAGATCGAGCCTGGACTGATCTCGAAACACCCGCGCCTTGATCCAAACAAGCTTGGGCTGGTCGGTGCGAGCGAGATGATGATTCAGCGGGTGAGCCGATTCGAGAGCCCTCAAGGTCCTTGGATAGTCACCCAGGGAAAAGTAGGTATTTGCCATCTGCAGATGCGAGGCACAGATGTATCTCTTCTCCGTCGAGGGTAGACGCTTGTGGGCCAACTCGAACAAGGGCAACGCTTCCTGGTAGCGTCCCAAATACGACAAGCACAGAGCCTGCTCGACTCCGGACTTTGCCAGCCCCACGGGATCGTTCGCCCGCAGCAGAATCCCCGCAGCCCGATCGGCGAGCGCCAGCGCCTCTTCGCACTGGCCTCTGTAGAGCAAGATGTAGACGTGGCGCCGGAGCGAATTTCCGAGCGAGCGCTGATCCCCAAGTTGCGATGAACGGTTCACCGCAGAGAACGATGCATGGTGTGCCTCCTCCAACCGGAAACGACGGCTGAAACAGGCGCCTGCGATTTCAAGCAGCTTGGGCACCTCCTCGAGAGCTACCCGATCGACCAATCCTTCGAGCAGTGGGATGCTCCCCCCGGGATCCTGGTAGACCGTCTCATCGAGCTCATCGAGGAACTCCTTTCCTACGCCGGCTGTTTGCCGCGTCGAGCTCAGCCTTCGGGCTGCCCGCTCCACCAGGTCCGGAGAAGGACCCGACGGACGATCGAGCTCGAGATGCTGGCTCTGGAGACTCCGCTCGATGAAAGTCACCGGGTCGACCTCGAGATAGTCGAGCACCGCGAGCATCTGGTCCGTAGTGACGTCACCGCCCCGCAGGCGGTTGTGCCACCAGGACGGTGCCCAACCCAGCGCAAGCTCCATCGCTCGGATCGCTCCCCGGGGACGCCGGCGAAGCTCCTGGTCGAGTGCCTCGAACAG
>JAGQSE010000825.1 GCA_020439725.1 Acidobacteriota bacterium | reverse complement strand
CTCGAAGCCACCGGCCAGACCGGTCTCGAGGACGCCTTCGTCGCCGCCCTCGGTACACGGGAGGGTTTGGCATGAGCCTCTACGGCGCCGGCGTCGTGTTTCGCAAGGAGGTGGTCGACAACCTCCGCGACCGCCGCACCCTGTTCTCGTCCCTGGTCTATCCGCTCCTCGGCCCGGTGCTCCTGGTGCTCATCGTCGCGGTGGCGGCGCGCTCCTTCACCGAGCGCGCCGAGACCGATCTCGAGCTGCCGGTGGTGGGCGCCGAGCACGCGGCGTCGCTGGTGAGCTTCCTCGAGCAGCACGGTGTCGACGTCCTGCCCGCGCCGGAGGACCCGGAGGCGGCGGTACGCTCGGGCGAGTCGGAGGTGGTGCTGGTGATCGGCGAGGCCTACGCGGACGCCTTCGCCGCCGGTCGCTCGGCCCCCGTCGAGCTGCTCTACGACGACACTCGGCCGGCCGCAGGAGTGACGATTCGGCGGGCGCAGGGGCTGCTCGAGGCCTATGGCCGCGAGGCGGCGGTCCTGAGGCTCCTGGCCCGCGGTGTCGATCCCCAGGTGATCCGACCGGTGGCGGTGATGTCGCGCAGCCTGGCCACGGCCCAGGGCCGCGGCGCGAACTTCCTCGGCATGGCGCCCTACTTCATCATCTTCTCGATTTTCCTGGGCGGCATGTACCTCGCCATCGACAGCACCGCCGGCGAGCGCGAGCGCCACTCCTTGGAGCCCTTGTTGACCAACCCCGTGCCGCGCTGGCAGCTGGTCCTGGGCAAATATGGGGCGACCCTGGTGTTCACCGCCGTCGCCTTGACCGAGACGCTCCTCGGATTCGCCGTCGTGCTCAACGTCCTGCCCCTCGAGGACTACCTGGGGGTGCGCTTCCAGCTCGGTGTCGGCGCCTTGGTGGGGATCTTCCTGATCACGGTGCCGATGATGCTGCTGGCGGCGGCGCTCCAGATCGTCATCGCCACCTTCACCCGCAGCTTCAAGGAGGCGCAGACCTATCTCTCGCTGCTCCCCTTGGTGCCCGCCCTGCCGGGGCTCTTCCTGGTCTTCCTGCCGGTGGAGACCAAGCTGTGGATGATGCTGGTGCCGACCTTCGGTCAGCAGCTCCTGATCCAGCGGCTGATGCGTGGCGAGGGCCTCGAGCCGCTCCACGTCGCGGTCTCGGCGGTGGTGACGCTGCTCGCGGCGGGTCTCTTCCTCGCCCTGGCGATGCGGCTCTATCGCTCCGAGAGGACGGTCTTCGGACGCTGAGCCGGCACCGACACCACCGACACCCCTGACACCCCACCGACACCCCGCCGACACTCCCGACACCGGCGCTGATCCGGTCGGGGTGATTGCGCGTAAACCAAGTCGATTCAGATGGTTGAGTTGGTTCGCTGTGGCTGGCACGCGGCGTGCTCTAGAGAAGGACGATCGCGTCGCACAGCGAGGCGGTTCAAGACCAGGGCCGGGCGGGCTCGCCAAAGGCGGCTCGGGCTGGAACGCGGGGTCGCCCGGTCCCATCTTGTTGCAACCAACCTCGCCCCCGGGGCGGGGCGAACGATACCCCTCGGACCGTTCTGCCGGCCGCTACGCCCTTCGGCGCGGTCGACCGCGGCCCGAGCCGTGGCGGGGACCTCGGCAGCTGGTGGAGCACCTCCTCCTGGCCGTCGGGTCGACACCTCCCGGTGCCCCGGTACCGGGAGTTTTTTTATCTCCCGAGAGAGGTTTTTCTACCCTGGCACAAGCCGCGCCCCTCGACGAGAAACGCGCCCCCCGGATGCCCTTCGGGGGGCCACCGGGAGCTGCTCCGCGGGCTCTGGGAAGTCCTACGGCGCCTGCTAAACTGCCCCCCATGGTGGAGGACAGCAAGACGCAGACGGCCCACGAGCTGCTCGCGTCGGAGGCGGCGGGTGCGTCCCATGCCGCGCAGCTGCCGCCGGTTCCCGCGCTCACCGTCCTCTGTCACCCGGATCTCGAGCGGCTGGGGGACCGGTGTCTGCTCGGCGAGCTGTGCTCGCATCGCAGCGTCTCGCTGTCGCGTCTCTTCCCGGATTTCGAGAACCCCGAAGCCGGTGTCGCGCGCCCCCTCGAGGACGTCTTTCTGAGCCGCACGCCGTTGCGGATCAGCCCACGCCCCGGCGGCGGTGTGCTGCTCGACCGTGCGGACAGCCGGACGCTGCTCGAGGTCGACGATCGGGTGGTGACGAGGACGCTGGAGCTGTCCCGGGACCGCCTCGAGGCGGGCGTCGTGCTGCAGCTGTCGGGGCGGGTGGCGCTGCTGCTCCACCTGCATCGTCGAAGCAGCCGCAGGAGCGTGCAGCGCTTCGGTCTGGTGGGGGAGAGCGACGCCATGGTGAGCGTCCGCGAGGCGGTCTCGCAGGTCGCGGACCTCGAGGTGCCGGTGTTGCTCCGCGGGGAGACCGGCACGGGCAAGGAGCTGGTGGCGCGGGCGATCCACTCCTCGAGCGGCCGGCGGGCCGGGCCCTTCCTCAGTGTCAACGTCGGTGCCATCCCGCCCTCGCTGGCGGCCGCCGAGCTCTTCGGTGCGGTCAAGGGCGCCTTCACCGGCTCGATCCAGGCGAGCGCCGGCTACTTCCAGCGCGCCGAGGGCGGCACGCTCTTCCTCGACGAGGTGGGCGAGACGCCGCCGGAGGTCCAGGTGGCCCTGTTGCGGGTGCTCGAGACCGGAGAGATCCAGCGGGTCGGCAGCCAGGCTTCCCAGCGGGTCGATGTCCGGCTGGTGGCCGCCACCGACGCCGATCTCGAGGCGGAGATCCGCAGCGGCCGATTCCGCGCGCCCTTGCTCCACCGGCTGGGTGGTTTCGAGATCGTCCTGCCGCCGCTGCGGCAGCGCCGAGACGACTTCGGACGCCTGTTGGGGCATTTTCTGCGCCAGGAGCTCGAGCGCATCGGCGAGCTCGATCGGTTGCACCCGACGTCCGGCCCCGAACCGTGGCTGCCGGCGCCGCTGGTGGCGGCCCTGGTGCGCCACGAGTGGCCCGGGAACATCCGTCAGCTGCGCAACGTCGTCCGGCAGCTGGTGATCGACAGTCGCGGGCGCGAGCGGTTGACCGTCGGCCCACCGGTGGAACGGGTGCTGGCGGAAGCGGTGGTGGGGCCCAGCACGGGTCGCGTCACGGTGCCGCCGCCGTTGCCCTCCCGCCACCTCCGACCCGACGAGACGCCGACCCCACCGCCGCGGGCAGCTTCCCGGCCGGCGAACCGATCGCCCGCCGACGTCGGCGAGGAGGAGCTGCTGGCGGCGCTCCGCAACCATCGCTGGAAGCTCAAACCGACGGCCCGGGCGCTTGGCCTGGCGCGGACCTCGCTCTACATGCTGGTCGATCGGCACCCGCGCGTCCGCAAGGCCGCGGATCTCGGCCGCGAGGAGCTGGCGCGCTGTTTCGAGGCTTGTGGCGGCGATGTCGAGAGGATGGTGGACCGTCTCGAAGTCTCCGCCGCCGGGCTTCGCCAGCGTCTCAAGGAGCTGGGGCTCTACCGTCGCTGACCCGACGAGCCGCGGAAACTCGTGGCCCGTTCCTCCGTACCTGTGCACGAACCGAAACCCGACCGCGACGGCCGTGACGGCCGATCCGGTGTGGGGCGGCTCGCCTTGTCTTGCTACGACGCTGATAGTAGGCTGGACCTCAGCTGTCCTTCCGCGGGAACCCGCCACGCACCGTGGCGTCCAGATCGAACGAGGTGATCGCCATGCGACGACCGAGTGTTCTCTTCTCGATGGTCCTGACCGCCGTCTTTGCCGTTTCGCCACCGGTCCTCGCCGGGGATTGGGCAGGATGGCGTGGGCCCGGGCAGATGGGGGCATCGCCGGAGCAAGCTCTGGTGAGCGGCTGGAGCGCGGCGGGGGAGAACCTGATCTGGCGCGCGGACTTCGTGGGGCGCTCTACGCCGGTGGTCTTCGACGGCCGGGTGTGCGCCAACGGGCGTACCGGCGAGGGGGTGACACGGCAGGCGGTAGTGGCCTGCTGGGACGCCGGTGACGGTCATCTGCTTTGGCAGCGGGAGATCCCGATCTACCTGACGACGGTGCCGTTCAATCGCGTCGGGTGGGGGCACCCGGCGGCGGATCCCGAGACCGGCACGCTCTTCGTGCCGACGGTGGACGGCAAGCTGATCGCCTTCGACTCCCAAGGCAACACGGTTTGGCGCTGGGACCTAGGGGAGGACGTCGGTCGCTTCTCGGGCTACGGCGGCCGCACCCACTCGCCGCTGGTCGACGATGACCAGGTGATCATGGGAGTGATCAACTCGAGCTGGGGGGACCAGGGAGCCCCGCGGCACCGCTATTTCTCCTTCGACAAGCGCACCGGCGAGGTCCTCTGGGTGTCGACCCCCGGCGGCTCTCCCTTCGACCTCAACACCTACTCGACACCGGTGGTGGCGGAGATCGGCGGCCAGCGGCTGTTGATCGGTGGCAACGCCGACGGCTGGGTGTACGCCATGAAGGTGGCGACGGGGGAGAAGGTGTGGGGCTTCGAGCTGTCGAAGCGCGGTCTCAACACGTCGGTGGTGGTGGACGGGGACACGGTGTACGCCACCCACAGCGAGGAGAACGTCGACGAGGGGACGATGGGACGGGTGGTGGCCATCGACGGCAAGGGGACCGGGGTGGTGACGACGTCGAAGGAGCTGTGGCGCGCACC
>JAGQSE010000824.1 GCA_020439725.1 Acidobacteriota bacterium | reverse complement strand
TGGCCGAACCTGGAGATCGACGGCGAGATGCAGGCGGACACCGCGGTGATGGCGTCGATCCTCGAGCAGAGCTACTCGTGGAGCGATCTCAAGGGGCCCGCCAACGTGTTGATCTGCCCCGAGCTGCAGAGCGCCAACATCGCCTACAAGCTGATCTGGCGTCTCGCCGAGGCCGAGGCGGTGGGCCCGGTGCTGCTGGGCATGGACAAGCCCGTCCACGTGCTGCAGCGCGGGGTCGAGGTCACCGACATCGTCAACATGGCCGCGCTCTGTGTCGTCGACGCCCAAGAGGAGGAGCACGCCGCGCGGCAGCCCTAGCCGCCCGGGCCGAGACAGAAAGACTCTCGGGGCCGGGTCGGACCGGCCGAAGGTTCATCGTCAGATCTCCGGCCGCTCCGAATCTCCTGCGGCCTTCTGCGCCGCTTCGCCTCGAACATTTCTCCAAACGACGGTCGCCCGACTTCCGCTACGGGCTGGTGATGGTGCCCGGAGCGGGCTCGACGGGGACCGGCCGCGCTGCGGGATCGCCGGGGGCCGCTTGCGAGGACTTTGGGCAGCAGCTATAGTCGGAGATTCTTAGGCGCACCATCTTGGAAGCGCTGATTGATCTACGATGACGCGACCGGACGAGGCTGTGCAACTTCACTGGGTCGGTAGGCAAGCAAGAGTAGGCGGCAAGGGGCGGCGCTCCCGCGCTGGTCATTTCCGCCTCTGCCAAACATCGCCGATCATCGGTATCGACTCCACGAATAGTCTGCGCCTCTAAACTCTACCCCCTCCCGATTCGTAGGGAGAGCAGGAGGATCGTATCCGGACGAGCGGAGCAGCAAGCGATTGATTTCTGATAGCTAAATTTCTCTCTGCGCTGGAGAACCTTTCATGACGTCGGCTCGGCAGCCTTCAGCCCCCCCCGCTGCTAACGAGGCACCAGACATCTCGGTGATTCTGGCCTGCTTCGACCAGACCCGCGAGCTGGAACTGACGCTCCACTCCTTCCTCCACCAAGACTTCCCCCGAGACCGCTACGAGCTGATCGTGGTCGACGACGCGTCTCCGGACCACGGAGCTCGGCAGGTGGTGTCTCGAGCCCGGCAGGAGTTCCCGGACGCCCGGGTCCACTACCTCCGCCAGCACCGCGAGGACAGCGGCGAGTACTTCTCCTCCGCGGCGGTCAAGAACCTCGGAAGCCGTCTGGCGCGGGGTCGCTACGTCTGGTTCAACAACGCCGAGATCGTCCAGGCCGGGGAGAGCCTGAGCTACGTCCTGCGCCAGCACGAGGAGTCGGCCGGGCCTCTGTGTCTGCGCGGCCGGGTCCTCGACCTGCCCTTCGAGGCGCTCGACGGCAGGACTCAGGCCGAGCTCGACCGCCTGCACGAGGCCACCGACCATGGTCGCGAACGCGTCGCCACGGCCGATCACGCGGGTCTGGCCTCGATGCGCCGCGACATCCTGCTCGCCATCGGCGGCATCGACGAGCGCTTCGACCACTGGGGCAAGGAAGACCTGGACCTCGCGGCCCGGCTCAAGCGCGTCGGTGTGACCTATCGCTACGACGACGAGGTCAAGTCTTTCCACATCTCCCACCCGCCGAACCACGTCAAGGGTCCCGACTACCAGCGCATGTGCCGCCTGCTCGAGGAGAACAACTCGCGGGGGGTGGTCGAGGTCCATCGCGGGCAGCTTTGGGGCGAGCTCCGCCAGCGGCCGGCCCACGAGCTCGAGGGCACGGTGGTGGTCACCACCGACGGCGACCTGGACGACCTCGAGTCGCGGCTCGAGGCGCTGCTCTACGGTGCCGGGGCCGACGCCTTCGAGGTGCTGGTGGCCTCCCTCGACACGCATCGGGTCGACGTGGAGGAGCGGCTCCAGGATCGCTTCCTCGCGGTGCCGTACATCGCCCTGGCGGGGGAGGAGCCGGCGGCCGACGCGCGCCGGGTGCGCGGGCGCATCAGGACCCAGCGAGCCGGCGCCTGGCCCGAACACGGCCCCGACCCCCGAGCCCGGCTGAAGCCCCTCGCCACCCTCGACGCCGAGCTGGTCGACTGGATCGAGCACCTCACCCGCACACCGGAGCCCGCCGGGCCCCTCCTTTGACCTGGACGCCGATGCCCGAGCCCTCCCCATCGCTCCGCGTCGTCCCGGCCCCCGAAGCCGGGCCCTGGACACCCACCGGGCCGCATCCCCTGGTGTTCAGCGAGATCCGCATCGAGAACACCAACCGCTGCGGCTACAAGTGCTTCTTCTGTCCGCGGGACCTGCACACCCGCGACCAGGGGTTCATGTCGCTGGACGACCTGGCGCTGGTCCTCGACCGGGTCGGCGAGCATCGCGGACGGGTCGACCTTCATGGCTTCGGCGAGCCGCTTCTCGATCGCCAGCTGGCGGACAAGGTCGCCCTGGTGCGGGAACGTTGGCCCGCCAGCGAGCCGCGGATCTACTCCACCCTCGGCGCGCGGATGAAACCCGGGGAGCTCGAGCAGCTCGTGGTCAACGGCCTCCGCCAGGTGGAGGTCAGCTTCTACGGCTTCGACGCCGAGACCTATCGCCAGGTCCACGCCGTCAACGGCTTCGAGATGGCGAAGAGCAACCTCGAGGAGCTGTGCCGGCTCCAGGCGGCGTACCCCGGCCGCTTCGAGGTGGTGGTGCGGGCTTTCCCGACGCACCCGGACGTCGAGGCCCCCGGCGACCCGGCCGAGGTCGCGGCCTTTCGCGCCTGGCTCGAGGACCTGGGCATCGAGACGGTGCGCGAGCGCGCCCTCCACAACTATGGCAACGGCCGGACCTACAACCCGGTCGACACGGCGATCCCTTGCTCGGTGACCTGGGGCTATCGGCGCCGCATCCTGCAGGTGACCTGGGACCTCCACGTGATCCCGTGCTGCTTCGATTTCAACGCCGAGGTGCGCTTCGGCAACCTGCGAAACCAAACGCTGGAGGAGATCCTCCACGGCGAACCCTACGAGCGCTTCCTCGACGACCACGTCCACGGCCGACTGGAGAAGTACCCCGTATGCCAAGGCTGCGAGCGATGCCATCAGGCCTAGCGGTCCACGAAGACGACGAAGACCTCTTCGGCCCCTGGGACGAGGACGTCTTGCCCCGGATCACCCGGTTGGCAGAGAACTACCCGTACAACCACAGCATCTTCGGCGGCCCGACGAGCGCCGCCTACGTGCGCAGCCTGGCCTCCCGCCGGGAGGTCCACGGCGAGGGCTGGTATGGAGCCGCGCGGGGTCCCGACGACCTGGCGGTGGTCCACCTGGCCATCTACGGGGTCGGCAACGGCCAGGACCACACCCTGTTCAAGCTCCGCCACCCGCTTTTCTCCGGCGCTCAG
>JAGQSE010000823.1 GCA_020439725.1 Acidobacteriota bacterium | reverse complement strand
TCGTCGAGGAGCCGAGCCACCGGCAACGACGCAAGCGGGTCGCCAGCGACGCGCGCTTCCACCACTGGGGGCTCTGCCAGCACCTCTTGGCCGAAGCGCAGCGCGCGGTGGCGAGCAGCGCCCTGCTGTCGCGGGAGCTGACGGAGCTGGCGGTTCTCGTTGCAATGAAGCTGGATCCGGGGCACTATCATCTGAGCTGGACCGAGGACCTGCGAAGCAAGGCCTGGTGCCTCAATGCCGACGCCAACCGGCGCCTGAACCAGACCAACGCGTCGGTGGACGCGCTGGAGAGGGCGAAGGCCCACGCGAAGACGGGCACCGGCAGCGCGGAGCTGGCGGCGAGGATCGAGAAGACCGAGATGAGCCTGAACTGGAGACTCGAGAACAGCGGGGTGATCACCTGCTCCGAGAGCGCCAGCTACGGCTCGTCCGCCAGCTGGGACGATCCCTCCTCGCACTCCAGGATCCTCTGAGCCGGAGAGTCGAGGAGCGGATGAGCGGAAAGCCAGCGAAGACAATCCCCGAGAAGGGGCTCTCACCCACCGAGTGGCGGGTCATGCAGGTCTGCTGGCGGCTCAAGCGAACGACGATCCGGGACATCCTCTTCGAGATCTCCGACCGCGCGCCGGCGATGTCGTACACGACGGTCCACATGCTGCTCACCCGGATCGTGGAGAAGGGTTACCTCCTCCTGGAGCAGGACCGGGGGAACAACTACTACACCCCAGCGGTCGAGCGCGCCGTGATCGTCCGCGCCGCGGTCGAAGACTTCGTCGACAACACGCTCGCCCAGGAGCCGGCCAACCTCGAGATCCTCGAAGAGGTTCTCGAAGACCGCAAGGCCGGGCTCCCGGCCTCCGACAAGCCGAACTGACGGCCCCGGGACACTCGGGGTTGAAGAGGCGCGCCGCGATCTCTACAATTGTTGACATCGCGCGCGGCGGCCCCGCTCAGACCCACACCCAACGCCACTGAACACAGCGAGAAGGGTCGTGGAGCGGGGTCGTCCGCCGATCTGTCAACGGATGTTGAGGTCGAAGCCGAGAATGCTATGCTGAGTGTCGCGAAATGCCGTGAGATCCTCGGTCGAGACTCCTCGCTGAGCGACGCCGAGGTCGAGTCGCTGAGAGACTTCGTGTACTCGCTCGCGGACGTGGCGCTCCGGATCGCCAAGGAGAACCATGGGCAAGGGAAGAGCTGGAACGACCGCGAAAGGCGGTGGGAGGAACGCGAAGCGGAGCGCGCAGCGCGCGGTCATCTACTGCCGCGTGTCGAGCCACGACCAGCTCAAGGGGCTCAGCCTGGAGACGCAGTCGGAAGCGTGCGTGGCGTACTGCCGGGCCCATGGGATGGAGGTCGCGGAGATCTTCGTGGAGCGCGGGGAGTCAGCGAGCACGGCGGACCGGACGCAGCTCCAGAAGATGCTGGGCTACTGCCGGCAGCACCGGGGGCGGGTCCAGTTCCTGGTGGTCTACATGCTGGATCGGTTCGCCCGGAACCAGTACGACCACCACGCCCTGAAGGCGCTCCTGCAGAAGCTGGGCATCACGCTGCGGTCGGTGGCCCAGCCGATCGACGACTCGGCGACGGGCCAGCTGATGGACGGGATCCTGGCGGCGTTCAGCGAGTTCGACAACAACATGCGCCGGGAACGGTGCGTGGCGGGCATGCAGGCGGCGGCGAGCCGGGGGAGGAGAGTCTTCCCTCCGCCCCTGGGGTACTACGTCGCTCTCAAGCCTGACGGCTCGAAGACGATCCAGCCCGATCCGGACACGGCCCCGCTGATCCGCCACGCCTTCGAGATGGCGGCCTCGGGGCTCTACAGCGTGGCGGAGATCCTCCGGGAGATGCAGGTCCGCGGGCTCAAGGGGAAGCGCGGCGGCAAGATCTCGAGCAGCATGCTCCACAAGATCCTCCGCAAGCCGATCTACGCGGGCCGGATCAAGGTCGAAGAGTGGGGCATCGACACCGAGGGTGACTTCGAGCCGATCGTCGACGAGGAGACCTTCACGAGGGCCGCCGTCGCCCTCCAGACCCAGCGCAAGAAGCCCGGCGAATACCGGACCAACAACCCGGACTTCCCCCTTCGGCGCTTCGTCCGGTGCGAGAAGTGCTCGCGCCCGATCAGCGGCGCCTGGTCCAAGGGAAAGCGGGCGCACTACGCCTACTACAACTGTCCCGGCTGCCGCGGCGTCAACGTCCGCAAGGAGGAGCTGGAGGCGCGGTTCGTCGAGCTCCTGGACCGCCTCCGGCCGCGACAGGAGGTCTTGCGGCTCCTCTCGGCTGCCGTCCTCGACCGCTGGAACCAGGACCAGAAGGACTCTGTCGCGCGCCTACGGGCGATCGAGAAGCGGCTCGACGAGCTCCGGGAGCGCAAGGAGCG
>JAGQSE010000822.1 GCA_020439725.1 Acidobacteriota bacterium | reverse complement strand
CCGCTGGTCCAGAACCCCGACTCGAGCACGAAATCCGTCGAGGTCGCCCGGCCGACGGTGGATTCCTGCGACAAGGTGCCGTCGAGGACGTAGGACGACGAGGTCGAGCTCGCACCCGCGCCGCCGCCCGTGGCCTGCGACAGGACATACGAGCCCGAGGTCGACACCTGCGCCTCGGCGCTGCCCGCGATCCAGCCCACGGCCAGCAGGGCAAGCGTGACGGGCATCCACCTGGCTCGACGACGGCGTTCCTTGGCTCTCATGACGATTCCCCGCTCATTGGTCACTTCGACGGTCCTTCACTGATCTGCGTTGGTCACTTGCTTTGAGTCGTGGGTCTCCAAGCAGGTCAGGTCTTCGGGATGTCGGTCTCCCAGCAGGTCACGATGACGTCGGTACCGTCGTCGTTGATGCATGGCAGGTCGCCGAGCGTCCGCAGCTCGAAGGCGCGGCACTCGTAAGCGCCGAAGGTCTCGGAACCGCTGTCGCAGGTAACGAATTGGTTCCCCGTGGTGGACGGGATGCCGTGGGTACAGCTGACGCCGATGAGCTCGGTCTCGAAGTCGAGGTTGCGGAGGTTCTCGATCACGTCGCACGCGTCGCGCATGCTCATGTTGGCGCACGAGCCGTTGCAGTCGATGTGCAGGATGAAGATGCGGTCGGTGACGTCGTTGCCGAGGATCGTGTCCTTCTCGATGTTCTCGGACTTGATGCAATCGGCGCTGTCGGCGTCGCAGGTGAACTTGTCGTCGATGGTCAACTTGTCGATGTCGACGTCGTCGAGGTTGGTGATGTCGCGGTTGTTGGCGTCGGTGCCGTTCTGCAAGACGCTGTTGATGTCCTGGCTGTCGGTGTTGTCCTTGAAGGCCGAGAGGCTGACCCCGGAGCCGCCGGAGATGTTGAGGGTGTTGCCGGAGAGGCTCAGGTTCTGGCTGTCGGTGTTGTCCTTGAAGGCCGAGAGGTTGACCCCGGTCCCGTTGGTGATGTTGAGGTTGTTGCCGGAGAGGCTCAGGTCCTGCTCGTCGGTGTCGTCGAGATAGGGGGCCAGGTCGACCTGGTAGACGCCGTTGTCGTAGGTCAGCTGGAGGGAGTTGCCCGACAGCGACAGCACCTGGTTGTCGCGGGTCTGGGCGGCGAGTTGCTCGACGCAGTAGAGCCGGGCGGAGGAGTTGCACGCGGCCGAGCCGTTGGCGGTCCACGGGCTACCGGTGCTGCCGCTTTGCCCGACGTCGCCGTTGGCCCCGCTGACACTGCTCGACCAATCGCTGCAGTTGTTGCTGCTCAGCTCCCCGTCCGTCGCCGTTCCGGTCCAGACCGGGCCGTCGGCGACCGAACCACCGTTCTCCGAGAGGTTGATGCCGTTCTGCAAGGTGCCGTCGGTCAGGTCCGCCCAGTCGTCGGCGATCCGCGTGCCGTCGACCAATTCGAAGATCCCCAGCCGGTCGAGGCGGGTGGCGGCGGTCTGACCGCCGCCGCTCAACCAGGCGGTGAAGCGACCGGTGAGGCCCGCGTTTTCGGCCAGTTCTTGGCACAGCCCGTCGGCGCCGCCGAGGCCGCCGAGGCCGCCGGTGTAGGCCTGCGACGACACGAAGACCCGGCGGGTGAGCTGGGCTCTCAGATCCGATACCTGCATCGCCGAAGCCAGGTCGACGGAGGAGCCGCTGCCTGAGATGGTCAGCGTGTTCCCCGACAGGCCGAGGGTCTGCTGGTCGGTGTTGTCGAGATAGCCCGAGAGATCGACGCTCGTGGGGTCGTTCGACAGGCTCAGGGTGTTGCCGGAGAGCGAGAGGTCCTGAGCGTCGGTGTTGTCGAGGTAACCCGAGAGATCGACGTTGGTGGGATCGTCGGACAGGCTCAAGGTGTTGCCGGATAGCGACAGGTCCTGGAGCTCGTTGGCCGGGTCGTCGACCATCGCGAAAGGCGTCGAGCCCAGCTCCTGCCGCGGCGTCAAGGTCTCGCCGTCGACGGTGAGCTGGAGGAAGAGGGAGGTGTCGCCTTGGAACAGCGCCGGGCTGAGGGGCGAGCCGTTCGAGCCGAGGAGCACGCTGAAGATGCCGTTCGACAGCGCCACGCCGTTCCAGGTCTCGGTCCACAGCTGGGTCGCGCCGGCGTCACCGGTCGGTCCGGACCAGATCGAGAAGACGATGTCGACGGTTCCCGAGGCGGGACCCTGGGCGACGTCGTTTTCGAGCAGCCGGCCCTGGTAGCTGAGGGTGGAGGGGACCTGCGCCGAGGAGATGGCCGCACAGGCCAGGATCAGGGCGAGGATCGAGCTGAGGACCCGCGAGCGGGCGGCGGTGAGATTCGTCATCGTGCGCTCCTTGAAGCCGATCTCCACGCACCACCGGCGATGCTCGACGGCTGCGAGAGACGGGCCTGATTCAATAGGCTCTACCTAGTACAGCGCAGAAGCACCGCAGAATCCCTCATCGGATCTTCATTTGAGGCAGGTGGCGTCGACTCGAGGCTTCGGCCACACCCCTGACGCCTCTTCAGAAGCGGGAGCACGTCGATCCTGGGTCAAGGCAACGAAAGGAGTGTCGTATCTATTGGAAGAGATGATTACGTCAGGACAGAATCTCGCCATCGATCCTGTCCGGCGCAGCGCGAGGGTCCGGCAGGGTGGGGGGCAGCTCCGGACAGGACAGCTCGGGGCCCGAACCCCGCGCGGTTGCGGAGCCCGCCACCGACCGTCGGTTTCTGGCCGGAGGTGCTCTCGGTGAGCGGCCGCGCCGAGCCCTAGGCCGGAGCCTTGGCGAGGTCGTAGACGTAGAGCCGGTCCTGCTCGCGTAGGTAGAGGCGCTTGCCGGAAATGACCGGGTGGGACCAGCTCTCGCGGCGGACGTCGGGAATGCGGAACGCCCCCTTCTCGCGATATCCCTCGGGGGTGGCCTCGACCAGGACCATGAGGCCGTCCTGGTAGCGCAGGTAGAGGTGGCCGTCGGCGTAGGCGATGGCGGCGGAGCTCTTGCCGGCGTTGCGCACCGGGCCCCAGACGAGCTTGCCGGCGGCCTTGTCGAGGGCCACGGGGAGCCCCTTGTTGTGGCCGCTGCCGGTGTAGATCGTGCCGCGGTCGAGGATCAGCCCGCCGTGGTGGTTCTGGAAGGTCTCACCGGGGAGGAAGTAGACCTCGCGGGCGGCGATCCCGTCCTCGGTCTTCTCGAGACGCAGGAGCGCGGCCCCGGCGCCGTAGCCGCTGGTGGCGAAGACCGTGTCGCCGTCGACCAGGGCCGTCGGGATGTTGGCGACCTCGTTGGCGACGCGGGTGTAGGCCCACAGGAAACGCCCCGTGGCGGCCTCGATGCCGACCAGCCCGGGGCCGCCCAGCTGGACATACTGGCGGACGCCGGCGGCCTCGGAGACGACGATCGACGAGTAGCCGGCGCCGGGCTTGCCGGGGCCTTCGAGGGTGGGGAGCGTCGCCTTCCAGACCACGCGGCCCGTGCCCTTGTCGAGCGCCACCATAAAGGCGTCGGTGCCGCCCGGTGTCACCACCACCCGATCGCCGTCGACCAGCGGCGACTCGGCGTACTTCCAATCCCAGGTTCCCTGGGCCTTCATCAACGAGCCGCCGAAGTCGCGGACCAGGTTCTTGCTCCAGATCACCCGGCCGTCGGCGGTCGCGAGGCAGACCAGGTCGCCAGCGGTGCCCAGCGCGAAAAGCCGGTCGCCGTCGATCGTCGGAGTGCTCCGCGGTCCCGGGTAGCGGTCGTCCCAGGTCGGGCCGACGCGAGTCTGCCAGCGTTTGGCGCCGGTGGCGGCGTCGAGGGCGAAGACGTACTGCCCTTCCTCGCGACCCTCCGCGGTGCCGAGGTCGCCGAGCGTGTACACCACACCGCCGGTGACGGCGACGCTGGAGAAGCCGGTGCCAAGTCCTTCGGCCTCGAGCACCAAGCGGGGGCCGCCCTCGGGCCAACTCTCGAGCAGCCCCGTGTCCGGCGACCGGCCGTCGCGGTGCGGACCGCGCCACTGCGGC
>JAGQSE010000821.1 GCA_020439725.1 Acidobacteriota bacterium | reverse complement strand
GCCGACTTCAACAACCCCTTCTTCGGCGAGCAGCGAGGCGGCCAGCGGCCGGCCTTCACCTTCAACCTCGACGCGGTGCAGGAGCTGGTGGTGGTCCCCGACGGCGCGCCGGCGGAGTTCGGGCGCTCGTCCTCCGGCTTCGTGACGGTGATCACCAAGTCGGGTACCAACGACCTCAAGGGCACGGCTCATGCCTACTACACCGACGATTCGTTCTCGGCGCGAGCCCAGCGCCAGGACGGCCGGCTCGAGCCCGCCTTCAGCTCCGATCGCAGCCAGATCGGCTTTACCCTCGGCGGTCCGATCCGGCGCGACAAGCTCTTCTTCTTCACCGCCGTCGACTACCAGGACGCCGCCGAAACCAAGCAGAACGACCCGACGCGCATCGAGAGCCGCGTCGTCGACGCCTACGCGAGCCTCGGTAGCCCGGCGGAGAACGGACCCATCGAGCGCACCGACGACAACCTCGTCTTCCTCGCCAAGACCGACTGGCAGGCGTCGGCGTCGAACCTGTTCACGCTGCGCTTTTCCTACACCGATTCGGAGCAGGTCAACGGCACCTTCGACGTCGACTCCTGGGGCCGCAGCGCCAACGCCACCGAGCAGGACGCCTCGCGCGCCTGGAGCGGTTCCTTGGTGAGCACGTTGTCCTCGAACATCCTCAACGAGCTGCGGTTCCAGTACGCCGTGGAAGACCGGCCACGGCCCTACGACGGTCCCATCAACCCCGCCACTGGCCGCCCCTTCCCCGACACCGCCTTCGATTTCGGGCGGGGTTACCGCTTCGGCGAGCCGTTCTTCATCCCCGTGGTCTACGACGACACGCGCTACCAGCTGAACGACAACTTCTCGTGGCTGTTCGGCGCCCACGCGGTCAAGGCGGGGATCGAGTACAACCGCACCGAGGCCTTCCAGACCTTTCTCGGTTTCGCCAACGGCCGGTTCATCTTCAGCTCCACCGACGGCTTCTTGAACTACCTCGACAACCCGAGCTATGTCGAGTGCTCCGACGGCAGTTCGTCGGCGAGCGGCGTCTGCCCGCCGGGCACCTCGATCACCGGTCCGGTGTTGCTCTATCTGCAGCAGGCGGGGGTCGGCGGGTTGACCGTGGAGCAGGCGGGGACCCAGACGATCACCCAGGAGGAGCCCGCGGTCTTCATCCAGGACACCTGGCAGCCGCGCTCGAACCTGACCGTGACCTACGGCCTGCGCTGGGAAGCCCAGATCGAGCCCGATCTGATCACCCCGCGCGACCAGCTCTTCTACGCCGACTTCATCGGCAAGACGGTCACCACCTCGGCGGGGTCCCAGACCTTCCCTTCGAACGGCGACATCCCGTCGGATTACAGCATGTGGCAGCCGCGCCTCGGGGTGACTTGGGATCCGTGGAAGGACGGCAAGACCGTGCTGCGCGCCAACGCCGGTCTGTACTACGCCCGGATCCCGGGGTTGGTGCTCGCCTCGAGCCGCTCCACCGACGGCAGCCGGGGCCAGTCGCTCTTCCGCAGCAGCGAGGCCTCCCCCTTCCTCGGACCGCCGCCGGCCTATGGCGAGCTGATCCCGCAGAGCGAGATCGGCGACCCGTTCCTCCCCGACGTCTTCGTTTTCGACAAGGATTTCCAGAACCCGCGCACCTTCGCCGCGGCGTTCTCGGTGGAGCGCGAGCTGGCCACCGGCTGGGTCGGTTCCTTCAAGTTCAACTACGCCAAGACCGAGCACCTGACGCGCTTCGTCAACCGCAACGACCCGCTGCTCGGCTCACCCTGGAGCAGCGGTCTCGGCCCCGACGGCTCGAACGGCATCAACACCCTGACCACCGTCGAGTCCACCGCCCAGAGCCTCTACCGCGGGTACACGCTGGGGATCGTCCGGCGCCACGACACGCTCGAGCTCCAGGCCTACTACACCTACTCGAAGGACTACTCCGACGACGACAACGAGCGTGACCCGTTCTCGTTCCGCTACGCGCGGATCACGGATCTCGACAAGGAGTGGAGCTACTCCGACCGCGACCAGCGCGACCGCTTCAACGCCTGGGTGCTGTGGCGTGCGCCGTGGGGGATCGACGTCAACACGCGGTACTCGTACCGCTCACCGCAGCCGCTGTCGATCACCGAGACCGGTGCCGTCGCCAACACGCCGCAGGACCGCATCAACGCCGATGGCACCGTCACGCGGCGCAACCTGGGGCGCAAGGACAACCGCTTCTCGAGCCTCGACCTCCGGATCTCGAAGCTCTTCCACGCCGGCGGCGTCGACGTCGAGGTGATCCTCGACGGCTTCAATCTCTTCAACAGCGAGAACTTCCGCACCCCCGAGGTGACCAACCTGATCTTCAACTTCGACGGCACCGTCACCAGCGGCCTCGGCGATCCGCGGCAATTCCAGCTGGGCGTCCGCGTGCTCTTCTAGAGACTCGGGAAATCCGGGGACACGATACCGAATCCAGCAAACCCCTGAGAATGCAGGGCAAATCTGAATTCCGTATCGTGTCCCTAATTATTCAAGGCGTTGGATCAGCCGTCGGTCTTGGCGGTGGCGGCGAGCAGCGCCGGGTCGCCTTGGGCGACGTCGAGGTCGGCGCGGGCGATGGCGAGACCAAAGAGCGCCTGGGCGTAGTTCGAGCGCGCGCGGGTGACGGCGAGCTCGGCGTCGTTGAGCTCGACCTGCGTCGACAGACCGTTCTTGTACCGCACGCCGGCGATGGACAGGGCCTTTTCGGCGCGGCGCACGTTGGCTTCGGACGCCATCACCTGCTGGCGGGCGGCCCGCAGGCCGAGCACTGCCCGGCGGACCTCGAGCCGCGCGTCCTCCTCGAGCTGCCGCAGCCGTAAGGCCTGGGTGTTCTTCGCCGCCTCGGCGACGGCGACGCGGCCGGCGCGGGCACCGCTCTCAAAGAGCGGCCAGCTGAAGGCCAGGGTCGCGGTCCACGAGTTGCTGAAGTCGTTGTTCGACGGGATGGCGTCGGCGCTCGACGCCCGCCGCAAGTAGGTGGACTCGAAGTCGAGGGTGGGGAAGCTCGAGCGCTCGGCGGCGGTCTGCATCGCGGCGGCGGCCTCCGCCTGGAGACGTTGGGCGACGATGTCCTGGCGGTGGTCGAGGGCCACCGACACCGCCTGCTCGAAGTCCGGCGCCTCGCCCGGGTCGGGGAATCCATCGGTCAGCCGGAGCGGCGTTCCGGGAGCGATCCCGGTGATGCGACGCAGATCCTCGAGGGCGATGGCGAGACGGTTCTCCGTCTGGATCCTCTCCGGACGGATGTTGTCGACCTCGACCTGGGCGGTCAGCTGGTCGAACTCCGCCGCCGTTCCCGCCTGGTAGAACTGCTCGACCTGTTCGAGCCGCTTCTGCGCCGCTTCGAGGGCCTTGTCCTGGACCACGACCAGCTCGCGGTCGAGGAGCGCTTCGAAGTACGCCAGCCGCGTCTGGTAGGCGATCGCTGCGCGGGCGTCCTGGGCTCCCGCCCGGGCCGCCGCCGCGGACAGCCGCGCCGCGCGGCGGGCCGCGCCAAAGCGCAGGTCGAGGACCTGCTGCGACAGCGTCAGGCTAGCGTCGACGTCGTAGTCGCTGCCGATGGTGATCTTCTGGACGCCGGTGTCGCTGGCGAAGAAGATCACCGGCTTCTCGAGGTTGTTGCCGTAGTGGGCGTCGGCGCTCAGCTGGGGAAGCGCTTGCGAGACGGTCTGGCGCAGCTGACCTTCGGCGCGGGACACCTCGCTCTGGGCGAGGAGCACCGTCTCGTTGGTCTCGAGGGCGCGGCGGATGGCCTCGTCCAGGGAGAGCTCGAGGGCGTTCTTGGTTTCGGTCTCGCTACCGAAGCTCTCGGGCACCTGCCAGGACGAGTCGAGCGAGTGCGCGGAGTCCCCGGGGTCCTGAGCCCCCGCCGCCGGCTCGTCTTGGGCGAAGGTCGGGAGGACGGTGAGAAGGAGCCCGGCGGCGAGCCCCGACCGAAGGGTCAGGACGCACCGGCGGCGGTGGCTATCGAGCTGTCGAGCACGGTTCATCGAGAACCCTCCGAAGCTTCTATCGGTGTCAGTTCCTCGGGGCCTTGGTGAGCCCCTCCCCGCCGCCGTTCGGCGGAACCGGGCGGCACGGCCCGTGGAGGAGAGTGTAGAGGACCGGCGTTACGAACGGCGTCCAAACGATCGACGCGAGCATACCTCCGACCGGGCTCTCATAGGGCGAGACGGGTGGAGCCGTTGTACGCTCGTCTTCGAGCCAAGGAGGTCCCTATGT
>JAGQSE010000820.1:812-5701 GCA_020439725.1 Acidobacteriota bacterium | reverse complement strand
CACCAGCGCCAGGAGCACCGGGGTCACCGGGTTGTCGTGGCCTCCGCCGTGCTCGGCGTCGGTGTGCTCGGCGCCCGTATGCTCGGCGTCGGCGTGCTCGCCGCCCGTAGCGCCGTGGTCTTGGTCTCCTGCGGCCGCGGGTTGCGCGATGTCGGCTGCGGGGTCCGGAGGGGCAGCGTCGTCGAGGGCAGTGGCCGTGGTCTCGGTGGCGGCCGGGGGGCTCCCGGCGGTGGGTTGTGCCTCGCTCCGATGGAGGAGGAGCACGGCCGCCAGCAAGGCCAATGCAATCCAACCTCGACGCATCGTGGGCTCCTATGGGTCGTTCATTCGGCCTGAGCCGCGGGTGACGTCCGATCCGGCACCACCCGAGCCAGCCGGCCGGCCGCAGGCCAGGAACGGGAGCCGCCACTTCACACCGGGAGTCCTGTCCTCGCCGAGACGAGCTATCCTACCATCGGCAAGCCGACGCCCTTGGGGAGGCCTTTCCGGGCTCGGCCGTCGACCATCCCGCCGAGAAACGCCGTGAAACCGTCCACTTGGCGCCTTGCGGGCGCCCTCGTCCTCTTCCTCGCCCTGGCGATCTTCGGGGCGCGCTTTCACCGGGTCGAGGAGGTAGGGTCCGCCGAGCGCGACGGCTATGTCGCCAAAGCCGAGCAGCTGATGCACGGCGAGATCCCGGTGGACCCCTACCGGCCGCTGCTCTATCCATTGCTCGTCGCCGGAATGGGGAAGACCGGGCTCGAGCCCTTCGTCGCCGCGCGGCTGCTCTCGAACCTCGCCGCGGCGGCCCTCGTCTGGCTCGCCTTCGGTTTCGGCCGGCGGCTCGGCGGCAGCGATCGCGCGGGCTACTGGGCGATGGCGTTGACCGCGGTCAATCCCAACGTCTGGATCCTCGGTCAGCACGTCGCCACCGACATGCTCTTCGCCGCCCTGGCGTCGGCGGCGCTCCTCGCCGGTCTGGCCTATCTCGAGACGCCGCGCGCACGGACGGCGCTCGTCGTCGGTGCGTTCCTCGGGCTCGCGGGCTTCGTCCGCGGCACCGCGGTCTTCTTGGTTCCCGGGCTGCTCCTCGCCTGGTGGCTCGCCGACCGACCACGCAGCTGGCGCGCACCGCTGGTTGCTGCCCTGGCGGCGGTGGCGTTGCTCGCACCCCACTTCTGGCTCCGTGCCCAGGTGTTCGGCGATCCCGTCTATAGCGAGAACTTCAAGAACCTGGCGTGGAAGCTCTACGGCTACCCGGACTGGTCCTATCTGGACCGCGTACCCTTCGCGAGCCTGGGCGAGATCGTCCGCGCCGATCCTGCGAGGGTCCTGGCGGGCGGCTTCGCCGAGCTGTGGCGCTTCGCCCGCGGCGGCCTGTCGCAGCTCCTCGGGACCGGGGTCCACGCCCTGCTCCTCCTCGCCGGTGCGACCCTCGCGTGGGGTTGGCGGCGGCGTGCCGCCGGCTGGCTCCTCGCTGCTTCGGGCATCGCCCTGGTCGCCACGGCCTTCGTCTTTTTCACCTGGGGGCGGCTCCTGCTCTACCTCCTGCCGGTGGCCAACGGTCTCGGGGCGGCGGGGCTCTTCTTCACCGCCCGGGGCAGCGTCGGGGTGCTTCGCGAGGGCGACGACGGATGTCGGCGGACCCGTTGGGCGGACTGGCTGGTCCTGGTGCTGGTGGCCTTGCTCGCGGTCAAGACCTTCTTCTTCCGTCTCCCGGCCTTCGTCGAGCACCATCCGACCGCGGAGATCGAGGCGCTTTCCGCTCTCGATCGAGGGGGGGGCGAGGGGCTCGGTTGCGGCGAGCCGGGGGAACGCGCTAACCAGACCACGCTCGCAGGCGTGACGCCGTTCCTGGGGCGTTACCTCGAGCAGCGCTATGTCGCTCTCCCCGACGCCTTTGGCGACGAGGTGACGAACCCCGAGCTCTACTTCGAGCACCTCGGGCCCCTCCTGCGTAGCGAGGGCGTCCGCTACCTGGTGGCGATCCCCATCGACCTCCGCGACCGGCCGGCGGCGCTGCTCGGGCCAGGACAAGGAGGGACGAGCGGGCTTCCGTCATGGCTTCGTCTGTGCTCCGCGGGTGAATCGGTGGCGGTGTGGCAGGTCGAGCTCGGGGAGGGCGCCTCGCCATGACTTCGAGTCGGCGCTGGTGGGCGGTGGTGCTCGCCGCCTCGGGTGTGGGGACGTTGCTCCGGGTCTGGAACCTGGGGTCGCAGGTGCTGGCCGGCGACGAGCTGCACGGGTTGCGTGCGGCGCTGCAGGACCCGGTCGGGAAGCTCCTCACCACCTATCGTCAGGCCGACCCGTGTCTGCCTCTGGCCGCCTACTACCGCTTCCTGATGGACCGTGGCGTGCCGTTGTCGGAGACCTGGATGCGCGCGCCGGTGCTCGCCGCCGGGCTTGCCCTGCTCGTCGTGCTGCCATGGCTTTCGCGGCGCTTCGTCGGGGATCGCCCGTCGGCGCTGCTCGCCTGGCTGCTCGCGTTGTCGCCCTCGCTGGTGCTCTTCGCCCGCATCGCCAGACCCTATGCGCCGGTGGTCTTCCTCGGCGGTGTGGCGGTGCTCGGTTTCTACCGCTGGTGGAGCGCCACCGCCGGGGATGGGCGTGGCGGTGCCGTGGTCTACGCGGTCACGGCACCGCTGGCGGTCTATTTCCATCTCGGTGCGGCGCCCTTCGTCGCGGCGCCGATGCTCTTCGCCGTCGCCGATGGCGTCGTCCGCCGTATCGACCGGCGGCGTTGGCTCGAGCTCGTCGGTGTGGGTGGCGGAGCTGCCGGGGTGCTGGCGGTCCTGCTGCTACCAGCCCGCCGATCGCTCCTCGAGGTCCTGTCGGCGAAGAGCGGCGCGAGCACCTGGTCGTGGTCGATCGTGCCGCCGGTGGCGGAGCTCCTCGCGGGCAGCTCGAGAGCCTGGGTGGCGGTCGTCTTCTGGCTGCTGGTGCTCCTCGGTCTGGGTTTCCTCGTCCGTCGCCGGAGCCGTTTCGCGGCCTACTCGATGACCCTGGTGGCGGCGCAGATGGCGGGGCTTTGGCTCCTCGCGCCGTTCGGCATCTTCAGCCCGCTGATCGTCGAGCGCTACCTCCTCGTCGCCTGGCCGCTGGTGGCGCTGTGGCTGGCGGAGGCGTTGGCCGCGGTCTGGCCGCGATCCGAGGCGGCAGCATCGAGTCCTGCCTGGCGCCGTCGCGCCGCCATGGGCGCCAGCGTCGTCTTCCTCGCCGGGCTCTTGCTCGTGGGACCGCTGGCGACGGTGGAGTTCCGGCGCTCGAGCTTCGTCCATCACGACGACTTCCTGAGCTTCGTCCGCAACCCGGCCCATCTCGAAGGCGGGGCACTGCCCGACGTCTATCGTCGGTTGGCGACCGACGAAGACCCGGGCGCGCTGATCGAGTTCCCCTTCCGCCCCGCCTGGCGGTTCGCCCGGGCACCCTACCTCTTTCAGCGGGTCCACGGCCGGCGTGTCCTGGTCTCGAGCCTCGACCGGTTGTTGTGCGATCCGCAGCTCGCGCTCTCGAGCAACGTCTGCCCACGGCCGCCCAGCTTCCTCGCCAGCCCAGCGCGCTTCTTGGTGGTGCATCTGGACATCCAGCGCGAAGAGGATGCCGTGGCCGGGGTACGGCGGGCCATCGACCAGCGCTGGCCCCGGCGCTGGCAGGTCCATCGGGAGGCGGGGGAGCGCATGGCGGCAGCGCTCCGCAGCCAATGGGGTGCACCGGACCTCGAGACCGACGGTGTCCTGGTGTGGGACCTGGCGAGAGTGCGACAGCAGCACGGGCCGTCGTCGAACGGGATAAACTGAGCGGCTGATGGATGACCGCGTATGGGGCGAGATCGCCCGGACGCTGCGCGCCAGTGCGCCGTATCGCGCCCTCCTCGAGGGGGCCGGGGACGTGGTTCGTCTACCCCTGCCCGCTGCCGCCTGGGTCGGTGAGCTGCTGGCCGAGGACCGCGGACGCTCGCAGCTGGTCATCGTCCCGCGCGAGTCCGACGCCCTGGCCTGGGTCGAGGCGGCGGAGCTCTTCGGCGACGGGGACGGCGCCGTCTACTTTCCGGCGCCCTCGCTCAGCCCTTACCAGGAGGCGGAGACGTCGCTGCCGGTGCGGGCGCAGGAGGCGGTGGCCCTCGACCGCGTGCTCGCGAATTCGGCGCGCACGGTGGTTTGCACGCCGCGGGCGCTGTTCCGGCGGCTGCCGACGGCGCGCGATTTTCGCTCGGCGGTGGTCGAGCTGACGCCCGGCGAGGACTACCCCATCGACGCGCTCATCGAGCACCTGGTCACCTTCGGGTACCGGCGGAGCGATCTGGTCATGGAGGTCGGCGAGGTCGCGGTCCGTGGTGGGGTCGTCGATCTCTATCCGCCGGGGGTCGAGCAACCGGTACGTCTCGACCTGTTTGGCGACACCCTCGAGTCGATCCGTCTCTTCGACCCCGCGAGCCAGCGTTCCGAGGCCGGGCTCGACGGTCTGCGCATCTTGCCCTTGGCACCGTTTCCCGCTGGCGAGGCCCAGGCCAAGCGTCTCGGTCGGATGCTCGCCGAGGGGGCTGGACCGCAGCCCAGCGAGGCCGTCGGGGAGATCCTCCAGGGACTGATGGGGCGTGGTGGATTTCCTGGCTGGGAGAACTACCTGCCGCTCCTCGCCGAACGCACCGCGAGCCTCGCCGAGCTCACCGAGGGCTCGACCCTCTGGGCCGTCGACCCGACGGCGCTCGGCGACGAGATCGAGCACCACGCGGCGACCCTCGCCGCCGAGCACCGCCTGCGCGCTGATCACGGCCGTCTGGCGGTGCCGCCGGAGATCCTTGAGCTGCCTGGCGAGGAGGTCGAGGCCGTCGTCGCCCGCTCGGTGGTCCGGCTCCACGGTCTGGTCCTCGGCGAGCAGCAGGGGGTCGACTTCGGTGGCTCGATCACCGA
>JAGQSE010000820.1:0-670 GCA_020439725.1 Acidobacteriota bacterium | reverse complement strand
GTGCGCATCGCCGAGGGCTCGTTGCAACGCGGCTTCCGGTTGCCGCCGGCGGGGGTCTCGGTCTACAGCGAGCACCAGCTCTTCGGCCGGCTGGCGCCCACCGCGCGGCGTGGCAAGTCGCGGCTGGGACCCTTCATCACCGGTCTCCGCGACCTCAAGGTGGGCGATTACGTGGTGCACAGCGACCACGGCATCGGCCAGTTCGTCGGTCTGCGCTCGATGGAAGGCGAGACGGTGGCGGAGAACCTGCCGCCGGTGCTCGCCGAGGGACGCACCGCCAAGGCCGCCGTCGAGGTGATGCAGATCAACTACGCCAGCGGCAAGACCTTGCTGCTGCCCCTGTCGCGGCTCGACCAGGTGCAGAAGTACGGCGGCATCGAGGGTGTCGCGCCGCGTCTCGACACCCTCGGCGGCACGTCCTGGAACCGCACCAAGAGCCGGGTCAAGAAGAGTCTCCGCGACATGGCCGGCGAGCTGCTCAAGCTCTATGCCGAGCGCCAGCTGGCGGACGCGCCGCAGATGCCCGCTGACAGCGACTGGGTGCGCCAGTTCGAGGCCGCCTTCGAGTTCGACGAGACCGCCGACCAGCTCGAGGCCGTCGCCACCATCAAGGAGGATCTCGGGCGGCGGCGGCCCATGGACCGGCTGCTGTGCGGCGACGTCGGCTTCG
>JAGQSE010000819.1 GCA_020439725.1 Acidobacteriota bacterium | reverse complement strand
GGGGCACGGATCCGCCCGTCCGCGCGTTCTCGTCTCCGCGAAGTCATACACTCCGGCAATGTCGACCACGAGCGAGCCTTTCGAGATCGAAACGCCGGACGGTTGGGTGGTGTATCCGCGGCTCAACCGGCTTTCGGGACCCGGCGGAGAGCTGCAGCTCGAGCCGCGAGTCATGCGTCTGCTGCTCTGCCTGGTCGCGGCGGGGGAGGAGCCGGTGTCTCGCGACGAGCTCCTCGAGGCGGTGTGGGGCGAGGACACTTTCGTCGCCGAGGGCTCGCTGACGCTGGCGGTTTCGGAGCTGCGCAGGATCCTCGGTGACGACGCGACCTCTCCCCGCTATGTCGAGACGATCCGCAAGGTGGGGTATCGCTGGTTGCCTGCGATCCGGCCGGTGGAGGAGGTTCCGGCCCGCGGCGAGTCGCTGGAGACGGCTCCGGCCGAGCCGCCGCAAACACTGTCGGGGCGTCGCTCTTCCGGTCGCTGGGCCAGGGCGCTGCCGATTCTCGTCGGAGGCTTGGTGCTCGCACTAGTGGTGGGGTGGTGGAGCACGACCAGGGACCGTTCGGAGGTGCCGGCCGCGCCGGTACCGACCCCTTCGCTGGTCCCGGTCACCACCTACCCGGGGATGGAGGTCACCCCGGATCTCTCCCCGGACGGGCAGCAAGTCGCGTTCGCCCACTGGCAGCTCCCCGAGCGCCGCTTCCGCATCCGGCTCAAACAGCGCGCCACCGAGACCGCCGTCGACCTGCCCGGAGAGCCGGACTTCGAGAGCAGCCCTGCCTGGTCTCCGGACGGCGGCTCTCTCGCGTTCCTGCGTTGCGACGACGGGGATTGCGGGGTCTTCGTCCAGGCCTGGCCCGGCGGAGACCCCGGGCGTGTGGTGGGGGTGCGCTCCGTGAGCTCGGGGGCCCTCGATTGGTTGCCCGATGGCGAGACGCTCGTCTTTGCCGACCGGCGTGATCCATACGGGGTGTTTCGGCTCTATCGCGTCGGGCTCCTCGGCGGCCACGTCGAGGTGCTGGCGCCGGATTCGGATCCGGCGGTCGAGGATCTCTATCCGAGGGTTTCCCCACGGGGGGATCGCATCGCCTTCGTGCGCGGGGACCTCGAAGCGGGGAGCGAGCGTGGCCTGTTCGGCGTCGTCGGCCACGTCGTCACGATGAGCCTCGACGGCTCGGACCTCGAGGTCTTGACCCCGGAGGTCGAGGAGGTCTTCGGCCTCGCCTGGCTGCCGGGGGGAATCGGCGTGATCTACGCCGCTCGCACCCAGGGCGGGCGCTGGGAGCTGCGGCGCCGGGACCTCGGCGCCGAGGAGGCAACCTCGCGCGTGGTGCTGCGGTCGGAAGCGGTGGTGCGGAACCCGGTGGTCGGCAGCGACGGCGAGGTCGTCTTCGAGCGGTGGAGCGGTGATCGCGACCTGTGGCGCGTCGACCTGGCCACCGGCGAGACGGCACGGCTCCTCGAGTCGACCCAGCCGGACTCCGAACCCGTACCCAGCCGCGACGGTTCGAAGATCGCCTTCGTTTCGTACCGGTCGGGGGCCGAAGAGGTGTGGTTCGCGGATCGCGAGACCGGAGCCCTCCACAAGCTGACGGATCTCGGAGGCCCGGCCGTCCTGACGCCAAGGTGGGCCCCGGACGGCCGATCGTTGGCCTTCGTCGCCCGGGAGGAGGGCTCGTCGGTGCTCTACCGGGTCGCCGTCGAGCCGCCTGCACCGCCGCATCGCATCCTGGCATGGCCCGGATCGGCGCTGGTTTCGAGCTGGTCGGAGGATGGTCGAGCGGTCTACGTCGGGGCTACCCGATCGGGGCGCTGGCAGGTTTGGCGCGTGGATGCACGGAGCGGGGCCGCCGAACGGGTCGTCCCGGGGGACGCCATCACTGCCTTCGAGCTTCCGGCTACGGCCGACGGCGGGATCCGCCTGCTCTTCACCCGGCCCCACGAGGACGGCATCTGGCAGACGGATGTCGCGGAGGGGCGTGCCTCGCCGGTGCGGCTGGTGCTACCGGACCTCAGGAGCTTCGATCGGAGCAACTGGGGAGTGACCGAGAACGGGGTCTACTACGCGGTGCGGGAGCCCGGCTCGTTGGCGATCACGGTGCACCTCTGGGATCCCGAGAGCGCTGCCGATACGGTCCTCGTGGCGCTTCCCTGGCTGTCGCCGAACGCCAAGGCGGTGAGTGTGGCGAGCGATGGCAGCGAGGTCTTCTACAGCCGTCTCGAAGGGCTCGATGCCGACCTGGTCTCGGTTCGCCTCGAGCTCTGAAACCAGCCTCCGGTGGGCGTCTTGAGGGCTTCCTGAGCATTTCCTGAGCCAGGGTGAAGGTTTCCGGCGGTGTCCGGGTCCTAGCCTGGGAGTCGTGGCTGCGGAGCCACGATCCCCGGTGCTCGGACTCGGTCGGCTCAGAGCATCGGGGGCTCGAAACCATGTTGCCGATCGGAAGGAGTCTCGATGCTCAAGTCCCTCAGTTTCTGTGTCGTGCTGTTCTTCGCCCTCCTCGTCGTCCCGGCAGCGCTGGCCGAGGAGGCACCGGTGGCTCCCGCTTCCGGCGACCTGCTGTGCGCTGCGCCCAGCTCCACCTCGGAGGCTTCCGCGGCGACCGAGGCGGCCGCGGGCCTCGAGACCTCTCCCGACGGCCGCGTCTACCTCTCCAACCCGGCCTGCGACTCGTGCTCGAGCGTCTGTGCGGCCAACCGTAGCGCGTGTCTCGCCGGCTGCGGCAGCAACTACGCGTGTATCCGCCAGTGCAGCTGCGACTTCTACTGGTGCATGGACGCCTGCCCCTGCGGCGAGCAGGATCCGCCGCCCGTGGGCTGCTGAGGCTCGGACCGAGCCTTCAGACGCCGGAGCTTCCTCGCCCCGTACCGACCCCCGGGCCGGTGCGGGGCGAGGTGCTTTCTGGGGCCGGTGGACGCCGGCAGGGTCGTCCTACCGCGGATCCGAGGCCTCTGCTAGCGCTTCGACTTGAGCCACCCGTGAAGCTTCTTCGCGGACCAGGTGTTGATGCAGTGCTCGGGGGTGAGGGCGGCGCGGCGGGCGGTGAGGATGCCGTAGCGCAGGAAGTCGAAGTGCGGGATGTCGTGGGCGTCGGTGTCGATGGCGATCTTGCAGCCGTGGGCGAGAGCGCCGCGCAGGTGGCTGTCGTTCAGGTCGAGACGGTGCCAGTTGGCGTTGAGCTCGAGAGCGGTATCGGCCTCGGCGGCGGCCTCGAAGAGTTCCTCCATGTGCGGCGAAAGCCCCTCGCGACGACCGATGAGCCGGCCCGTGGGGTGGCCGAGGATGTGGACCAGCGGGTGACGGATGGCGGCCACCAGACGGCGGGTGGCGGTGTCCGGGTCCTGGCGCAGGGCGGCGTGGGGCGAAGCGACGACGACGTCGAGCTGGGCGAGGAGCTCGTCGTCGTAGTCGAGGCTGCCGTCGGCGAGGATGTCGACCTCGGAGCCGGCGAGGATCTTGATGCCGTCGATCTTGGCGTCGGCTTCGCGCACCGCCTCGATGTGCTTCTTCAGACGATCCGGCGACAGGCCGTTGGCGATCACCGAGCTCGGGGAGTGGTCGGTCACCGCGAAGGTGTGGAAGCCCCGGCGCTTGGCCTCGCGGGCCATCTCTTCGATGCTCAGCCGGCCGTCGCTGGCGGTGGTGTGGGCGTGGAGCTCGGCGCGGATGTCGTCGAGCTCGATGAGGTCGTCGGGGACCTTGCCATGCTTGCCCTCGAGCTCGCCGCGGTC
>JAGQSE010000818.1 GCA_020439725.1 Acidobacteriota bacterium | reverse complement strand
GATCGAGGCCCCCCTCGAGGTCAGCGACGAGATCCTCGCCGGCGTCGTCAGCCTGCCCCACGGTTGGGGCCACGACCGCCCTGGCATCCGCCTGACCACCGCCGCGGCCCACCCCGGCGCCAGCATCAACGACCTCACCGATGACCAGCTCATCGACCCGGTCTCCGGCAACGCGGCGTTCTCGGGCCTGCCCGTGGAGGTGGAAGCGGCACCGATCGGCTGACCTCGACCCTCGAGGAACCGCTCCATGGGTGCCCCTTGCTATAGTCCAAGCCGCTTCGTTCTCAGCTCTGGCGGGCGGCCGCGTCGAGCGGCTCGCCTGTGGCCGACCCCCTGCCGGCATCACCATCCTCTGGAGGAGCTCACCGTGACCCGATCCTGGACCCGTACCCTGCTCGCCGTGCTGTTGCCGGCGGCGACGATGGCTTCTTCGCTGGCGGCGGCGCCGGCGTCCGAGGATCGGGGGCGCGTGCTCCTCGATGCGACCACGATCGATGCTCGGCGGCCCGCGCCGGTGGCCGAAGGGCTGAGCTCCGGGAGCTTTGGCGATGGTGGGGAGTACCAGCTGGTCAAGTTCGCCGGCACGGTGCGCGCCGATCAGCGGCGGCGGCTCGAAGCGGCGGTGGAGAGGATTTACACCTATCTGCCCGACGACACCTTCCTCGTCAAGCTCAAGAGCGGCGTTTCGGCGCCGGCGCTGGCGGCGGCCGGTGTGCGCTGGCAGCTGCCCTATCACCCGGCCTACAAGCTGTCCCGCCGGGTCACCGGTCTCGCCGGGACCGAGGCGCTGAGCTCTGCGCCGGTGGTGCTTCTGGTGCGCTCCTATCCCGATGCCAACCTCGACTCGGTGGAGCAGCGGCTGGCGGACCTGGGGCTGGGCCGCCCGGTCGGTCGGGCGGCGGGCCGGCGCTTCAATCGGCTGCGCTACGTCGTCGACCAGGACCGTGCGCTAGCGCTGTCACAGGCGGTGGCCCAGGTGCCCGAGGTCTTCTTCGTCGATCTCGAAAGCCGGCGCGTGCTGCTCAACGACACGACCGTGTGGGTGGGGCAGAGCGGTGTCGCCGGCGGCCAGGCGACGCCGGTGCACAATCGCGGGATCCTAGGTCAGGGGCAGGTGGTGGGTGTCCTCGACACGGGCATCGACCCCGACATGTGCTACTTCCGAGACACGATGCTCGGTCTGCCGGCGATCAACGCCTGCGACGGCGGCACCACCATCGACGCCGCCCAGCGCAAGGTGCTGGCGGTGGATTTCCTGTGGCAGAGCGAGTGCAACGGCGGCATCGACGCCACCGAGTGGGACACTCACGACCACGGTACCCACGTCGCCGGGACGGTGGCCGGGGACGATCTCGCCAACGTCGGCGTGCGCGATCCCGGCGATGGCATGGCACCGGCGGCGAAGCTGGTGATCCAGGACGGGGGCGTGCAGTTCGACAATTGCGCCGACCTGCCGGGGCTCGGCTGCCCGGTGGTCGACCTCAACCCCATCTTCCAGCAGGCCTACGACCAGGGGGCGCGGATCCACACCAACTCCTGGGGGGATCGCGAGAACTTCACGCCCCACAACATCTACAGCGCCGGGAGCGAGGACGCCGACGAGTTCGCCTGGAACCACAAGGACTTCCTGCTTTTCTTCGCCGCCGGCAACGAGGGCAACACCGCGGGCACCGTCGGCAGCCCGGCGACGGGCAAGAACGTGGTCGCCGTTGGGGCCACGCGCCGCGGCTCGTCGGCGGAACAGCTGGCGAG
>JAGQSE010000817.1 GCA_020439725.1 Acidobacteriota bacterium | reverse complement strand
TCGTGGGTGTGCGACCCGGCGGTGGCGGAGCGCACGCTCCCCATCGGGCGACCGACGGCGCGGACGCGGCTCCACGTGGTCGGTCGGGATCTCCGGCCGCTGCCACCGGGGGCGGTGGGCGAGCTCTGCCTCGGCGGTCCCGGGGTCGCCCGCGGCTATCTCGGCCGGCCGGCGCGCACCGCCGGCGTCTTCGTCCCCGATCCCTTCGCCGAGGCTCCCGGCGCGCGGCTCTACCGCAGCGGCGACCTGGTGCGCTGGCGCACCGACGGCGCCCTGGTCTTCGTCGGTCGCGCCGACCGCCAGGTCAAGGTGCGCGGCTTTCGTATCGAGCTGGGTGAGGTCGAGGCGGCCCTCCGCGCGCTCCCCGGGGTGCGCGAAGCGGCGGTGGTCGACGTCCCCGACGGCGCCAGCCGGCGCCTCGCCGGCTTCGTCGTGACGCGCACCGAGGAGGGAGTCGACGGGCCATGGGACGAAGCCGAGGCGCGCGCCGCGCTCAAACGCCGCCTGCCCGAGTTCATGGTACCGGCGACGCTCCGGCGGCTCGACGCGCTGCCGCTGACCGTGAGCGGCAAGATCCACCGCCGCCGGCTGGTGGAGCTGGCCGCCGAGACGGTCGCCGCCGCGGCCTACGCGCCGCCGCGGACGCCGGTCGAGGAGACGCTGGTCGAGGCCTGGCAGGAGACCCTCGGCCGCGAGCGGGTCGGCATCGACGACGACTTCTTCGAGCTCGGGGGCCATTCGCTCCTCGCCACCCGGCTGGTGTCGAGGGTGCGGTCGGCTCTCGCCGTCGAGCTGCCGCTCCGCGCGCTCTTCGAGGCGCCGACTCCGGCGCGGCTGGCGGAGCTCCTCGCCGAGCGCGAGCCCGAAGAAGCAAGGAGCGTCGCTCCGCCGCTGGTGGCCCGCCCTCGCGAGACCGGCGCCGACCTGCAGCTTTCCTTCGCCCAGGAACGGCTGTGGCTGCTCGATCGCCTCGACCCGGGGAGCACCGCCTACACGATTCCCGCGGCGCTCCGGCTCGGCGCCGGTCTCGAACCGCGGCGTCTCGAGCTGGCCCTGGCGGCGGTGGCGGAACGCCAGGAGTCGCTGCGCACGGTCTTCCCCGCCACCGGTGAGCGACCGGTCCAGCGAGTCCTCGCCGCGGCAGCGGTACGGCTGCCGGTGGTCGATCTCGGTGGGCTGCCGGCAACGGCCCGCCACCCGGAGCTGGCGCGGCTGTCGGCGGCCGCCGCCGGGCGACCCTTCGACCTCGCCCGGGGTCCGCTGTGGCGTTTCGTCCTGGTGCACGAGGACGCCGGCGCCGGGGCGGCCGAGGCGGTGCTCCTCGTCACCCACCATCACATCGTCTCCGACGGTTGGTCGACCCGCGTCCTGGCCCGCGACCTCGATGCCGCCTACGGCGCTCTCGCAGCGGCGGAGGCGGCGGCGAGGGTCGCCCCCGCACCGCTGCTCGAACCGCCACCGGTGCAATACGCCGACTTCGCCGCCTGGCAGCGCCAGTGGCTCGCCGGCGAGGAGCTCGAGCGCCAGCTCGGCTATTGGCGAGAGCGGCTCGAGGACACACCGGTCCTCGACCTGCCCACCGACCGGTCGCGTCCGGCGGTGCGTTCGGCCCGCGGCGCCGACGTCACCAGCGCCCTCGACGCCGAGGCCACGGCGGCGGTGGAGGAGTTGGCGCAAGGGCTCGGCGCGACGCTCTTCATGCTCCTCCTGGCGGCCTTCGCGGTGGTCCTGGCGACCGAGGCGGGGGCCCTCGAGCTGATCCTCGGCACTTTCATCGCCGGGCGCAACCGCCGCGAGACCGAGGACCTGGTGGGCTTCTTCGTCAACAACCTGGCGCTGCCCGTCGACCTGACGGGCGATCCCACGGTGGCCGAGCTGGTCGAGCAGGTGCGCGGTACCACCCTCGAGGCCTACGCTCACCAGGACCTGCCCTTCGAGAAGCTCCTCGCCGAGCTGCCGGTCGATCGCGACCCGTCGCGGACGCCGGTCTTCCAGGCCATGGTGGTCCTCCAGAACCTCCCCGAGCTGCCGAGGGGACCGCTCGCCGCGCGCTGGGAACGGCTCGAGGACGCGGCCAAGCGCTCGGAGCTCGACCTCAGCCTGGTGGCGGGGCGCGAGGGCGACCATCTACGGTTGCGCTTGATCTATGGTGCCGACCTCTTCGAGGAAACCACCGCCCGGCGGCTCCTGGCCCGTACGGGCCGCTGGCTCGTCGCCGCGGCGGCGGCCCCGGCCGCGCGGGCCGCTGCGTTGCCACCGCTCTCCGCCGGCGAGCGTCAGCAGCTGATCGTCGAGTGGGGCCAGGGCCCCCGCGCCGAGACCCCCGGCGGTGCGCTCCACGAGCAGGTCTACGCCGTCGCGGCGCGCACCCCCGAGGCTCCGGCGGTGGCCTTCCGGACCGGCGAGACGGCGCTGAGCTATGGCGCGCTCGTCCGCCGGGCCGGCGAGCTCGCCGGCCGGATCGGCGGCGCCCTGGCGGCGGCCGGCGCTCGTGCGACCGGAGACCTGATCGTCGGCGTCTGTCTCGAGCCCGGTCCGGAGCTCTATGCCGCACTCCTGGCGGTGCTCGAATCGGGAGCCGCTTACCTGGCCCTCGACCCGGGCTATCCGGAGGAGCGTCTCGAGCTGATGCTCGACGACCCCGGCGCGGAGGTGGTGGTGACGAGCTCCGACCTCGCCGCACGCCTCGCCTTCCTGGGCCGCCGCCGGTCCGTC
>JAGQSE010000816.1 GCA_020439725.1 Acidobacteriota bacterium | reverse complement strand
GGCGGGTAGTAGTAGAGCGTGGTGTTCTGCGCCCTGCGAGTCCAGTCGTAGAACACCCGGGTCGGGAAGGGGTTGGGGTCGAAGCTCACCGCGGTCATGAACACCGAGCCCTGGACCTGGTCGGGCCATGGCGGCGGCAGCGAGCCGGTCGAGCTGCACTCGGAAAGACCCGGGATCCAGTTCTGGACCGTGGCGATGGTGTCCGCGTCGGTCTCCGGGTAGGCGTGCGATGCGAGAAGCCGCCGGAGCGCGTGGGTGTCCCAGGCCGTTCCGGACCTGTCCTGTTGCGCTCCCTGGCACATGGCGAGGATCTCGCCCAGGTTGGTCGAGGCGACCTCCTTGAAGGTCGGGAAGTAGTTGAAGGTGAAGTACTCGTAGATCGGCACCGGGTCCTTGGGATCGGCCTCCGCGTAGTACATCGTGCGGAAGGGCAGCCTCTGGTTCTGGACGTCGTACCAGATCCAGTTTGCCCCCACCCCGCTGGGGGTCTTCCACCACTGCTGGTCGCGCTCCAAGATCGGCGCCTGCCCGACACACACGGCACCCGAGTCGAGCCAATCGCGGCTGGGCACGGTGAAGGGCGTTTGATCGGTCGCCAAGGCACAGAAACTCGGCTGCTCGCCCCCCGAGAGCACGTAGAGCCGGCCGCCGGTGGTCGCCAGGAAGTCGGCGTCGAGACCATAGCGGTCGGTGAGCGTGAAGCGGAAGGCGCCGGCGCTCTCGTCGTAGACGAAGTTGCCGAAGGTGAGCGTGTCGTGGAAGAAGTCCTGGAGCAACGCCGTCGCCACCCACTTGGCGGGCAGCAGCGGGTGGTCGGTGCTGCCGCAGGATGTGAACTGGGGCAACGGCAGCAACGCCGACGCGTCGGTGGCGACGGGCGCCGCGGGCTGCTCACCGGCCGGTGGAGCCTCGGTCGATTTCGGGCCACAGCCGGCCAGGACCAGCACGAGACCCACCGTGACGACGAGCGGTTCGAACGAAGGGTGATTGCGTTTCATGAAGCCCTCCAGAGTCTGAGTGGTTGCGGATCGCGGTCTTCGAGGCGAGGGAGCCGGGCTCGGTAGCTCCCTGGGGCGGCGGCGTGTCCGAAGGAAGTCGCCCTTCCTTCCTGGGTCATTCCTCCGAGGCTCCGACGGGAACCCTCACCCACTTCTGCGGGGGAAGAGGTCCGCCGAGCAACGAGATGTAGATCGCCGAGCCGTCGGGCTCGGTGGTGACCGCGTGGAGCAGCGCGGTTTGCCCGGTCTGCAGCAGCTCGATGTCCCAGCGGGTCACCGGGGTGCAGCTGCCGATGGCCCGGGGCTCGGAGCAGTCCATGGTCACCTCGAAGAGGTACACCGTGCCGGTACCGCCGCCGCTGGTCGGACTGGCGGTGGCGAAGAGCGTGGCGGCAGGCTCGCCGGAGGCGTGCACGTCGGTCAGCGCGATACCGAAGACGCCGAGCTCGCCGAAGCAGGCGAGCTCCCCGACGAAGTCGCCCTCCGCACCGAAGACCTGGATGCGATGGTTCCGCGCGTCGGCGACCCACTTTCGCTGACAGGGGTCGAGGAGCACGGCGTGGGGAAGGTCGAACTCGCCGGGGCCGCTACCCGGCTGGTCCCCCGGCGCGTTCCAGTGCCGCAGCACCGTGCCGGCCGGATCGATCTCGAGCAGGCGGTTGTTGAGACCGTTGACGTCCCCGTCGGTCACCCAGCGCTCTCCTTCGTCGTCGAAGGCGACATCGGTAACCTGGTCGAACTGCACCGGGTCGAGCCCCGTCCCCTCCGAGTCGGGGCCACAGGTGCCGAGGGTCCCGAGAAGCCCACCGTCCATGTCGAAGACCTTGAGACAGTGGCCGAAACCCACGCCGGCCGACCGCGGCGGGGCCATGTCGGTGATCCAGACGCGCCGCGAGCCGTCGGCGAGGTCCTCGAAGGAGATCGAGTGAGGCTCTCCCAGCACCTCCGTGTCCCAGGTTCCGACCAGCTCGCCGGCGGGCGTCCACAGGCTCACCGGTGGCTGCGAGCGTTGCAGCAGGTACACCAGCCCAGTCTTGCGATCGACCCGCATCCAGCTCACCTGATTGAACGGGATCGATGGCTGGGGAAAGCTCGGATCGAGGACGTAGACCGGCGTCGCCACCGCCGATGCCGAGCTTTCGGGTGCCGGTCCGGCCGCCGCACCCCCTCCCGTCACCGGTCCCGGCGCCCTCGACATCGAGCAGCCGGCCAGCGCCAACCCGACCCCGAGCAACACCACGTCCCGCACCGCCCCACAGATCCAGGTTCGGCTCATCTCCGGCCTCCCAGCCAAAGCTCCATCGCTGGACCCGATCGGGGACCTTCCCCCCTCAGGACCTGCGACTCGAACAGACGGCTCGGAGCCCTCCGCGGATCGGCGGGCATCGGCTGCTCTTTCTCAGATTTCTTTCAGCGTAGCTTACTTTGCGGAGGTGCGCAACTCCGGCTCGGCACGGGTCGCTCTCAGCCGGCAGCCAGAACGAATCGGGCACGTTCCCGGCGGAGCATCTCGTAAGGCGTCATGCACTTGATCCCCAACCCGATGCAGGCATCCGGGATCTTGATACGGCGCGCCGACTGCGAAGGAACCTCGTGAGTCACCACCGCGTCGCCTCGGGCTCGAGCCTGGGCGACAAGGTAGTAGTCCGCCACCTGGAGAAATGCGCTGACTGCAGCGGGCTCATAGGACTGGCCGCTCGCCCAAGCACTCACCTCCCTCAACGAAGGAAAGATGGCTGAGGCGGGCGGCGTCCTAAAGTCGATGAGCCGTCCTTCTTGGTTGCGCTGGCGAAGCGTTGGCTCGGGTCAAAGGGAACGCGAGGGCGGCTCCGGCTCACCGCCCTTCGGCGGCGTGGGCGGGCATCCCTTCTTCGTCCATGGACAGCGCCGGCTTGGTATCGCCGCGATGGCAGGTGGTGCAGTTGACCCGCGGATCTTGTCCGGCGAGCTCGGGGATCGCCGGCAGGAGCTTGTCGTTGAGCTCTTCGGTGAGCATCGCCATCTGTCGTGCGATGCGCTTGTGCGAGTTGTCGTCGGAAGCCCAATCGGAGGACGAGTGGCAATAGTCGCAAGAGACACCGAGGGAGCGCGAGAAACCGAGGCGCATGATGCGCAGGAAGCGGCCGGCGGGAACCGAGCGCAGGACCTGGACGTTCGAGAAGACCTCGCCCGCGGGCTTGTTCTCCTGGCCGGCGATGGTCTCGGCCAGCTGGATCAGCACCAGGGACTCGTCGACGGGCGCCTCGTCCGGTTCCTCGGCCGTCGCTTCGGTGGTCGGCGCGGTCATCGCCTCGGATTCGGGTCCAGTCGTCGCCTTGTCCGGGTCCTGGGCACCGACCGCGAAAGCGACGAGTCCCAGGATCATGGCGAAAGCAAGAACCCAGCCGGTCTTCACGTGCTGCATGCGCTTCTCCTCGCGTGGTCTCTCGTCGTCGGCGCTCCGCGTTCGAGCGTTCGAATCGCCGCCGGCGGCTCAGGGGACTGGGCAGCAGACTACTCAAGCCGGGACCCGCTGTCGAGGGAAAGACCGACCTCCGGCGGCTCGGGGTTCCGTCCGTTCCAGAGGACGGGTCCGAGCACCCGCCCCGCCGCCACGGCCGGCGCCCGGCGGCCTCGCGCCTGGTCCGAACCTTGCTTCTCGATCTTGGTTGAACTGAAAGGAGCCGAGATGCCACGAACCCCATCCACCCCGAGACCCTCCCGCCGACCGGCGAGCTCCGGCCGTCGTCGCTTTGCACCGATCACTCTCGCCCTGTGGGCCGTCGCGTTCTTGCTCGCCGGGTCCGCTTCATCGGCGGCGCCGGCCGGGGATCAGCCCGAGGCGAGCTTCGGCACCCAGGTCGAGGTAAGCGAGGTCGCCCTCGACGTCCTGGTCACCGACAAGGACGGCAACGTGATCATCGGCCTTGGTCCCGAGGACTTCAAAGTCGAGGAAGGCGGCAAAGCCATCGATCTCGACTCGGTGAGCTTCTACAGCAACCGCATCCTCGACCCGGATGCCGCCCTCCCCGCCAGCACCGGCGTCACCGCGAAGGACTCGCCGCAGAGCCGCTACTTCATCTTCTTCTTTCACGACCAGCGAAAGCTCGCCGGCGAGGCCTTCCAGATCTATCAGCAGCAGGTCCAGGCGGGCCGCTCGAGCCAGCAATGGGTGCGCGAGGAGATGCTCCCCGGCGACTGGGTGGCGGTGGTCGGCTACGACGTCAAGCTCAAGGTCTACCAGGACTTCACCCAGGACCGCGCGGCGTTGGTCTCCGCCATCGACCAGGCGGTGCGTGCCGAGGAGGGTGGCAATTGGCCCTCGCGCGCGGCCACCGGTGGTCCGTCACTCGCCGAGTTCCTGCCCACGGGGCCCGACCTCGGGCGCAAGACCCGCAACATCTACAAGGGGCTGCAGGTGCTGGCCGACGCCGCCGGGCACATCCAGGGGCGCAAGAACCTGTTGCTCTTCTCGCTGGGCTTCGGTGACATCAGCCGCCAGGGCTATTACTTCCCCGACGTCCGCTACTACCCCGACACCCTCGAGAAGCTCAACGACAGCAACGTCGCGGTGTACTCCATCGACCTCTCACCGCCGGAGGTTCGGCATTCCCTCGAAGGGGCCCTCAACCAGATCGCCCGCGAAAGTGGCGGCGAGTACTACTTCAACCACACCTCGTTCATCTCGCCGCTGCGCCGGATCTCCGAGGCCACCAACGGCTACTACCTGCTGAGCTACGAAAGCACCCACCCGGCGGGTGAGAAGGGCTACCAGAAGGTCTCGGTACGAGCGGTGAATCCCGAGTGGAAGGTGCGGGCGCGAAGCGGCTACCGCTACGGCGAGTGACGGGCGGAGGCTCTCAGGACGCCTGCCCGTCTTCGATCTCGATCAGGACCACGGTGACGTTGTCGAGCCCGCCGCGGGCGTTGGCTTCGTCGACCAGGAGGCGGCAGGCGGCCTCGAGGTTGGGGTGGTAGAAGAGGGCGCGCTGGATGTCGGGATCGCTGAGCATCGTGGTCAGACCGTCGGAGCACAGCAGATAGAGGTCGCCGGTGCGGACGTCGACCTCGTGCAGGTCGATCTTGACGTCGGTCTCGCCGCCCAGGGCCCGGGTGATGACGTTCTTGAGCGGATGGACCCGGGCCTGTTCGGCGGAGAGGAAGCCCGCCACGACCTGCTCGTTGACCCACGTGTGGTCCTGGGTCAGGAGCTCGAGGCTGCCGTCGCGCACCCGATAGACCCGGCTGTCACCGACGTTGGCGACGGCTGCGACGTCGCCGCTGAGGAGGAAACCGACCACCGTCGTGCCCATGCCATAGAGCGAGCCGTCCTCGCGAATGGCGCCGAGAACCTTCTGGTGGGCCGCCCGGACGGCGGCTTCGAGGATCTGGGTATGGGGCGGCCGCTCCGCCCCCGAGTTGTGGTTGGTGAGCGAGCGGACCACCGAATCGCGGATCGATTGCACCGCGATCCGCGACGCGACCTCGCCGTGGCTGTGACCGCCCATGCCGTCGGCGACCACCGCGAGGTTCTGCTCCGGCTCGATGCCGAAGCAATCTTCGTTGTGGGCTCGCGCCAACCCGACGTCCGAAAGCCCACACGCCTTCATCTTGAACATCAAAGAGCCATCCCAAAGAAGCGAGACTTGCCTTTGCGGTTCTTACGGACTTCCGCAAGAGCCTCTTCGACCGAGGGATCTTCGCCCCCCCACTTCTGCGCTTCCAGATAATAATGCTCCGCCTGGTCGAAGTTGCCCGCTTGAGCGTGGAGCTTGCCCGCGAGCTTCGCATACTTGGCGTTGAAGGCATCGAGTTCGCACGCGCGCCGGATGGCGACCAAGGACCGGGCGAGCCAGCGGCGTTCCTGGCCGCAGGCCAACGCGAGATGGAAGAAGGCCTTGGCGTTGTCCGGAGCGATCTTGCTGGCGCGGTCGAAGTTGTCCGCCGAAGCCGAGAAGTTGCGCTCCTTGTAGGCCTTGACCCCGCGGTGCATGTAGACCCGGAAGAGCTCGTCGTCGCCTCCCGAAGAGCTACCGGCGGCCGGCCGCGCCAGGGAGGCGTCGTGCTCGCGACGCCGCGCAGGGTTCGACAAGACGTTGAAGGCCTCGGTGATGGCTTGAAAATCCGCCTCCGCCTTCGCCTTCGCCGCCCCCTGGAAGCGATCCGGATGGAGCTGGCGCGCCAGCTCGAGGAAGCGGCTGCGCACCTGCTCGCTGGTGGCGTTCTCCGGAACGCCCAGGATGGCGTAGTAATTGGTCGACATCATCCGATCCCTACTTTGTTTTAATTCTATACAGGCGATCGGCTGTTTGTCGTACCGGGTCCGGCACGTTGCGGTCGCGACGCAGGTCGCGGAGATCCCGCACCGACAGGCGCGGCACCAGGCGCACGGAGCTGCCCACGGGGGCCCGCGGGTTGCGGACCAACGCGGCGACGACGTTGTAGCGGCCGATCCACTGCCGGTCGCGGCTGATCGCCGCCAGGACGTCCTCGTGGGTGGTCCGGTTGAGGCACGCCTGCTCGATCTCCTGGTCGGAGAAATGGTTGTTGTAGAAACAGGCAAGCGCCACCGTCGACGAGGAATCGCGCAGCAGGAAGCCGCGCATGGTCCGTGAGGCGCCGCGGGTCAACCGCATCCGGACCGGCACCGGCAGCGAGCGGATCTGCGCGTCCGACAGCCCCGTCAGCTCCTCGATCTCGCCGCTTTCGGCCGGCCCTTCGGCCTTCACCGCCGCGATGGCCGCCGCCACCTCTTCGTCGCTGGCCTCCTCGATCTCGGGCCGTGCCCGAGGCTCCTCTACCGGCACCTCCGGCGGCAGCAGGTGCTCACGGTACTCGCGGATGCGCCGGCGGCTGTACTTCGAGAGCTGTGGGTTGGTCTCGAGAGCGTCGAGGATCCGCGCGTCTTCGACGATGGCGTCCTGGCGCAGCAGGAGGACTTCCTGCAGCTCCTCGCCGAGGTTCGGCGCCAGGGCGACGAGCAGCGGGCGGGGGACGTCCCGACGCTGGATGATCACCTCGAGGACCTTGTAGTCCGAGACCTCGAGCGCGAAGTAGCTGAGAGTCCGGGGATCCGCCTCGGTCTCCAGGTAGCTGGCCAGGAGCCGCGACTCGATCGAGCGCAGGGAGGTCGACGCGATCTTGGCGACCTCGCGATCCGTGCTGCCGGCCAGGGCCACCTGGAGGGGGATCAGCTCACTCGGCGCGACGGGCAGAACGCCGCTGGCGGCCATGATCTGAAGCTCGCGGTTGTTGCCCGCTCGCACCTCTTTGACGAGCGCCGCGGCCGAGGTCATTGCCCGGCCTCCAACCCGGCTACGGTGTCGAGATCGATGACCAGGTCGCTCAGGACCTGACCGTCGGTACCGCCGATGTCGAGGGTCATGCCGTTGACCTCGAGGGTCACGCCGCCGGCGTTGCCCAGCTTGCGGAAGACGACCCGGTCCTGGGCCTCGATCTGGAGCGATTCGCCCTGGGAGAACTCCTGAGCGATGCGACGCTGGCCGTCGACTTGGGCCTCGACCCAGCAATCGCGGGTGAACTCGACGGTGATCCGCAACGGCGCCCCGGGCACCTCGGGCTCCGGCTCGGGCTCCGGCGGCGGTGGGGGCACCGGTGGCGGCACCGGCGCGACGAAGGTCTCCGCCGGCGTCGGCGGCGAGGTTTCGCGCTCCCGCTGCGAGCGGATCAGCGTCACCGTCACCACCACCAGGACGAGAAGGACCGCGATCAACAGCAGCGGCCAGAGGGGACGCTCCTTGGCCACCGGCGTCGAGCTGGTGCGCGGGTTGCTCGCGCGGCTGGGCACCGGACGGTCTTCGGCTTCGTCCTCGATCGCTTCGCCGTTGATCTCGCGGCGTGCCCAGAGGTAGTGGTTGACCACCTCGTCGGCATCTAGCCCGACATAATCTGCATATTGCCGAAGAAAACCCTTCGTAAACACCGCCGCCGGCAAGACGTCGAAGCGGTCCTGTTCGAAGGCTTCGAGATAACGAAAGCTGACCTTGCTCGCCTCGGCGATCTCCCGCAGGGTGATCTGGCGCACCTCTCGCTGTTGCCGCAGCCAGCTACCGAAGGAGATCCCTTCGGACTCGGGGCCCTCCCACGGCGGCTGCCGCGTCTTGTTGCGCGTGGCGTTGGTCATAACGTCGATTCATCCCGAGCCCCGGCCGGGGCGGCGCGGGTCGTCGGTCCGGAGCCCCTGTGCTCGGGAGAGGAGCCGAATCCAGCAAATTGTACTGTACCGTGTCGATTCAAGCGAGCCGGCGGCGGTCAGGGACGCCGCGTTCGCGAGGCACCGTCACCCAGCAGCAGGGCAGCCCGACGACGGACCTGAGTATCGAGCCGCGGGTTGTCCGCCACCGCGCGCAGATCGCCTTTGCGCAGACCCGACAGCAGCCCGCAAGCGACCACCGGCGGCGTCCGGGGATTGCGGCTCAGGGCAAGTCGCACCGCGTAGAGCACACCCCATCGCGGGTTCTCCGCGATCTGGCGGAGGATCTCGGGCGGTGTGCTCTCGTGACTCGCCAGCGGCATCAGGACACCCTGGGTGAGCCTGGGGTTTTCGAGCAACGCTCCGATCACCCGCCGGTGCCCGTCGTGACGCAAGCGGTGGAGGATGCCATGGCCGGCCCGGCGCGCGAGGGCCATCTTCTCCCCCAGGCTGAGCCCCGACAGGCGCTCCACCACGTGCTCCTCGGCACGCCGGCGGAGCGTCGGCTTGAGACGCGGATCGAGCGACAGCTCGACCAGGTCGCGCCAGTAGAGACCGCCCAGGAAGCGCAAGGCGTGGACCGGAGGGGTCTTGGGGTGACGCGCCAGATCCCGCCGCAGCTCGTAGGCCGAGAGCCAGCGCGGGCGGCGGACGATGGCTTCGATGACCTCGCCGTCGGTGTAGGGATGACGGAGCAGCAGCCGGAGCGTCGGGATGTCGAGCTCGCCGCGATCCTCCTCGACCAAGCGCCGCAGCTCTTCGGCGGAGGCCCCTTCGGGCACGACCGGAGGCTCGCGAGGGCTTCGAGGTTCCATGCCGCCTACTCTACCGCCGGCGCCGGCGAGCGCCGGCGCCTCGATCGGAAGCATCGACTCTGCTATCTTTCCCGTCTGCCATGGCAATTTCCAAGACGACCCAGAATCATCTCGCCAAGAACGATTTCGACGCCATCGAGGACGAATGGCTGAGCCGCAGCTCGAGC
>JAGQSE010000815.1 GCA_020439725.1 Acidobacteriota bacterium | reverse complement strand
CGGCCCCAGGCGCCGGGGACGTGGAGCAACGGCCAGGCGGAATCATCGAAGTCCGGGGCAGCCCACGAGGGGTCGTCCCCGGGCTGAAAGGCCCATTCCCGTTCGAGCGAGACCACTCGATCGCCGGCGCCGAGATCGACCGTCGGCGTGGCGACGGCGGGCATCGCCAGCACCAGCCAAAGGACCAACGAACACAGACACCGGCACCAGCCGGTCAGACCCGAAGTTTTTGCCAAAATCACCAAAGAATTCTAGCTCGATTCGAAGTAGCCGGAGCAAGTTACGTCCGAGCGAAACCTCATTCCACCGATTCGGGACCCCGGACGGTTACAGCAAGAAGGCCCAACAAAAAGGCCGGTGCCCGCGACAGTCGCGAGCACCGGCCTCGAGGTCAGGCGACGAAGCGCCGGAACCGCCTCAGAAGGAGAAGCGGAGACCGAGCTGCGCCTGCCACCGCGAGCGCAGGTCGTCGGTCGAGAACCGGCGATCCGGGTCGGTGAAGTTGAGCCGGTAGATCGGCTTGCCGGTCGCCGCGTCGATGCCGTCGAAGCGAACCGGCGACGTCTCGGCGAAGGGCACGTACTGGACCCGGCCGGCATCGCTGTCGATCAGGTTCCAGAAGTTGAGGATGTCGAGGGTGATCTGGAAGGCGTACTTGCCGAAGCGGACGTCCTGGGCCAGCTTGAAGTCGAGCTGCTGGGTCCAGGGCGCGCGGCTGGCGTTGCGCTTGACGATCTTGCCGCGGGCGGCGCTCAGCCCCGAGTCGGCGCTGATGTAGTTGTTGAGATCTTCCCAAGTGCCGTTGGTCACGATCACCTCGTCGGCGCTCGCGGGGACGTAGAGCAGGTCGTTGTCCTGCCGGTCACCGTTGATGTCGTTCGAGAAGGTGGTCGAGAAGGGGCGGCCCGACTGGGCGTTGTAGAAGAACGACACCGTGGTCGGGAAGTTGCGCGCGCCGAAGCGATACGACAGCGCGGCGTTGAAGCGGTGGGCGATGTCGAAGTTCGACGGGCTCACCTCGGGGTTGTTGGGGTCGATGGAGGGCAGGAAGCGCCAGTTGGAAACCGCCTGGCTCGAGGTGCCGTCGTTGATCGAGTTCGAGTCGCCGTAGGCGTAGGAGATGAAGCCGAAGAGCCCGTCGCGGAAGGGCCGCTCGATCTTGATGCTCGCCGACAGCTGGTCACCTTCGCTGGTGTTGGTCAGGAAGATGGCGTCGCTGAAGGTCCGGTCGACCTGGGTGAAGGACTTGCGGCCATCGAAGAGGGTGCCGCTCTGCTCGTAGTTCAGGTTCTGGTAGAGGATGTCTTCCTGGGTGTCGGCCCAGATCACCTCGGCCGAACCGATGAGGTCCCAGAAGCCCAGCTGGCGGTCATACCCGAGGGTCACGCGCAGCACCTGGGGCAGCTTGAAGTCGGGATCGATGAGGTCGACCTCGCTGGTCGAGGCACCGCCGATGCTCTTCGGCTGGCCATCGGGATCCGCCACGAAGGGGATGCCGCCACCGAAGGCGGAGAGGCGGGTGAACTCGATACCGGTGTTCGAGTACTGGTTCGACAACCAGACGTAGGGCGCCTTGCCCGAGAAGATGCCGATGCCGCCGCGCAGCTGCTGCTCGCCGGTGCCGCCGATGTCCCAGTTGAAGCCGATGCGAGGCGACCACAGCAGGTTGCCGTCGGGGGTGGTGTCGGTGCGCAGACCGAAGACCTGCTCGGTGAGCGGGTTCCGCGTCGGATCGTCCGGGAAGAAGGGCGCGTCGACTCGCAGGCCGTAGTAGACGGTTAGCTCGGGGCGGACCTTCCACTGGTCACCGGCGTAGAGCCCCAGCTGGTAGGCGTTGAACTCGGCCGCCTGCTGCGGGTCCGAGGTGTTCGAGAAGCTGTAGGCGAAGGTGTCCGCCAGACCCGCTTCGAAGTTCTCGAGGCTGTTGAAGGTGTAGGCACCGAAGTTCTCGCGGATGAACAGGTTGCGGAACTTGAAGAACTCGTTGTGGGTGCCGACGGTGACCGTGTGGTCGCCGTGGATCCAGGTCAGGTCGTCGGTGAACTCGATGATGTCCTGGTCGAGGGCGTTGGCGGTCGAGAACCGCTCCGAACCGGCCTCGACGCGGGTGCCGTCGCTGAACTCCACGCGGACGTAGGGGAAGCGGACGCCGTTGATCGGCGAACGGTTGTCGCGGATCGTCTGGTAGGTCAGCCGGCCCTCGTTGTAGAAGTTGCCGAACACGCTGTTGAGCTGCGCCACCGTCGAGTTCGTCTTGTCGAGGAACTGGTAGGTGTAGCTCTCGAAGTCGTAGGTGAAGGCGTTGGGGCGGATGATGTCGTTCGACGCGTCGACGTAGTTGTGACGCAGGCGGAGCTGCTGGCCGTCGCTCAGGTTGAAGTCGATACGACCGAAGTACTTGTCGCTGTCGGTGCCGCGGATCTGCTCGTCGAGGCCACCCGGATCGAAGCCGTAGCGGTCGATCAGGATGTTGCGGAAGGTGTTGACCTCGTCGAGGTGGCCGAACTGCTGGCCGCTGCCGTTGATCGAGAAGCCGGTGGGCTGGTCGCGGCGGCTGATCTCGCCGTTGAAGAAGAAGAAGATCTTGTCCTTGCTGATCGGACCGCCGACCGACAGGCCGTACTGGTCCTGCGAGAAGTCGGCGATGTCGCGACCGTCGAGGTCACCGACGAAGCTCTGGTCGCGGGTATAGCCGTAGACCGAGCCCTTGAAGGCGTTGGTGCCGCTCTTGGTGATGGCGTTGATGCCGCCGCCGGAGAAGCCGCCCTGGCGCACATCGTAGGGCGACACCAGGAGCTGCAGCGAGTCGATGGCGTCGATCGACACCGGCTGGGTCTCCGCCTGACCACCCGGGGTGCCGCTGTCGGCGAGACCGAAGAGGTCGTTGTTGACCGCGCCGTCGATCAGGATCGAGTTGTAGCGGTTGTTGCGGCCGGCCACGGTGATCGACGTCGGACCGTCGTTGCTGGCGGTGGTGGCGAAGTTCGGGTTGAGGCGCGCGAAGTCCTCGAGACCGCGACCCACGGTCGGCAGCGTGTCGATGGCCTCCGAGGAGACGTTGCTGGCCGCGCCGTAGTGGGTGCTGTCGATGACCGGGTTGGCGTCCGCCACCACGGTCAGGGTCTCTTCGATGGCCCCCAGCGAGAGCTGGAAGTTGACCACCGTGTCCTCGCCGAGGTCGACGAAGATGTTGGTCTTCTCCTGCGGCTGGAAGCCGTCGAGGTTCGCCTTGACGGTGTAGGGACCGCCGACGCGGACGTTGAGGATGGCGTACCGACCATCCGAACGGGAAACGGTGCTGTACCGCGTACCCGTGGGCTGGTGCACCGCCTCGATGATGACACCGGGAAGGACGGCGCCCTCCTGATCGGTGATGGTGCCGCTGAGCGAGCCGGTGGTGATGCCCTGGGCGAACACCGCCGGGGCACAGAGCACCAGGAAGGCGCAAAGGAGAGCACTGCTGACAGTTCTCATCTCGGATCTCCAGTGATTTGGGGGTTTTCGATGACGTGGACGGGAATCGGAAAGCTCGTATCTCGAAGGCGCACCGCGCAGCGGCCCGTGTCGGGCCGCGAGGTCAGGTCGCCGAAGGGCGCGAAGACGTTCAGAAAGTTCACGCGGGTCGCAATCCAAGTCGGCAGGCTCGCGGGCCTTCCCACGAACGGACGGTCGACGATCCAGCCGGTGACACAGTCTTACCCGAAGCGGGCGGAATCCTTGTGACGGAGGCGTGAAAGCATGGCTAGAGGACCTTCAAGAAAACGCTTGGGTCGGACGAAAGCCTTGTTGCCAGGGCTACCGAGCCCGGAGGTCCGGCACACCCGAAGGGGTGGACGAGCCTCTGAGAGTCTCGGACTTTTCCTGACTCGCTCGAGCTGGACCGCCGGCAGGGAAATCGAAGGTCGTACGGTATCGGCGAAAGGGAGGCGGCGGCGAGTCCCAGGTCGTTGCGGGTCTAGATTCGTTCCGGGTCTCGGGCCTCTTCCCGACCGCGACCCGGCATCGAGACCCCTCGGTCTTCGCCGGGCCCGGAAGGAAGCGGGCCGTGTAACCTGTAACGCGGAGACTAGCAGAGGAACCTCCCGAGGTCGAGACCAGGAAAGCGATCGCGAAGCACGCCCGCGAAGACCCGCCAGGTGACCGGTGCCCACGAGAGGGGCGTATGCCCGCGAAGGGCGAGTGGTAGTGTCGCCGGCCATGACCGCTGACCGACCGAGCGAGAAGGAAAAACCGGGCGCGGCCCCGCTCCGCCGGCGTCTGCTGCTCTTCGACGGCGTCGCCCTCTTCCTCTTCATCCCCCTGGTCCTCTTTCTCTTCGTCGCCCACCCGGAGCCGATCCGCTGGAGCCTCGCCTTCGGTGTCTTGGTGATGCTCGGCCATCGCCGCATCGCCCGCTCCTACATGCAGGCGGTGGCAGGCTCGAAGTGCCTGTGGTGCAACCGGATGCCGCCGCGGGCCGGCGGTGGCGCAGGGCTCGAGCTGGTCACCGGCTCGGAGGTCGTGGAACCGACCTTCTGCCCCGGCCACGACGACGCCCCGGCGCGGTTTTTCGCCTTCGTCGAAACCTGGCGCTGGCCCATCCGGCTCGGCATCTTCCTGCCGTTGCTGGCCCTTCTGGGCGCCCTGCTGGCCACTGCGCTGGGTCTCGAGGTACCGCTCTCGACGATCACCTCGGGGTTTCAGCTGGTGGTCGGTCTGACCGTCCTCTTCGCGGCGCTGGGCTATCGCACCGCCGGACCGGTGAAGCGCACGCGGGTCTCCTTTCCGCTCCACAACTTCTACCTCCTCGGGCTCCGCAACCTGCTGTGGATCTTCCGCCTGGTCGGGCTTTGGTGGGTGGTCAAGAGCGGCCTCGCGCTGTGGCCCGGATGAGCCGCCGGTGGGCTGCTTTACCCGGCCCGGTCGGCCGCGTATGCTGCGCCCCGCCGGGGCCGCGTCGGTCCGGCCCTTGATGCCATGAGCGCTGCCAAGACATCGGCCGGCGACGCGCCGGTCGCCATCGAGTCCCTCGTTCCCCATCGCTGGCCCTTGAGGCTGGTCGAAGAGATCCTCGAGCGGCGCGACGGCTTCATCCGCTGCTCCGGACGGGTTCCCGCCGACAGCCCGATGGCCCGCGAGGGGCGCGCCGCCTCGGTCTTCGCCATCGAGCTGGCGGCTCAGAGCGCGGCGCTCCTCGAAGCGCTGGTCCTCGCCGACGCCGGAAACGGATCCGAGGAGCCGCGGCTCGGCTACCTGGTGAGCCTGTTGGGCGTCGAGCTGGCCGCTTCGACCCTGCCCGCCGGCGAAACCCTCGTGGCGGAGGTCGAGCGCGCCGGGGGTGCCGCCGCCCTGGCGCGCTACGAGGTCAAGGTCAGCTCCGAGGACGGCGCCACGGTCCACGCCCGCGGGACCATCGGCACCTTCGCCCTGCCCGCCGGCTCCTGAACCGGGTCTCGGGGCCCGCCTCCCACCGAGAGCTCGGCGAACCTTGCTGCTACCGGGACCGCCGGGTACACTTCGCGCGTCGATCCCCTTCCGCCAGGATCCCCGAGACGGCAGCGACCGCGGCCGGGACCGGACAGGGGCGGCGTACCCGGCGATGAAGAGCAGCTCCCGACCCGAAACCCGCAGCCAGCCGACCTCGGAGTCCTACGACGTCGTGGTGATCGGCGGCGCCTTCTCGGGCGCCAGCGCCGCGCTCCTGCTCAACCTTCATCC
>JAGQSE010000814.1:3456-3926 GCA_020439725.1 Acidobacteriota bacterium | reverse complement strand
GGCGCATCCACACCTGCCGCTGGCACGGTCGGAGCTGCGCTTCCTCGGCGAAGGCGAGATCGCGGGTGATCTGATCGGCGCCCTGGCCGACGTACCCGTGATCGGCCTGGTGGCACGCTTGCCGCGAGTGGTCGAACAGGCCGGACGGGCGGTGCGCGAGTGGTGGACCCGACGCGGGCAAGAGGAACTGCGGAACATCGCCGCTCTGAGCGAACCGGCAGAGGTGGAGGAGTGGCTCCCCGCTTTCTTCGCCGCCGATCTGGCCGACTGGTGCCAGGAGGAGGGCGGTCGCCGGGTGGTGATCTTCGTCGACACCTTCGAGGCCCTGTGGGTCGCCGACGGCCGCGGAACGCGGGGGGCGGCACCCGACGAGTGGGTGCGCGATTGGGCCGGCTATCTGGAGAACGTGCTCCTGGTCGTGGCGGGGCGGTCGCCGCTCCGCTGGCTGGAGGAAGACGACTCGTGGCGTG
>JAGQSE010000814.1:0-3368 GCA_020439725.1 Acidobacteriota bacterium | reverse complement strand
CGAGGCATCGTCGACAAGGGGCAGGGCGTGCCGCTCTACCTCGATCTCGCCGTCGACACCTACCTCCAGGTCCGGTCGGCTACCGGACACTCGCCGCAGCTGGACGACTTCGACCGGAACCTCGACCAGCTCCTGGCGCGGTTTCTCCACTACCTCGACCAGACCGAGCGCGCCGCGCTGTTCAAGCTCTCGGTCCCCGAATCCTTCGACCGTGAGCTCTTCGTCGACCTGATGCGGACCTTCGCGACCGGCTACCCCGCCACCTCCGACGGGCTGGCGGCCCTCACCCGCTTCTCCTTCGTCGAAGAGCCGGCGACCGGCCGCTTCACCCTCCACGCGCTGGTGCGCGAGGCGCTGGCGGCCCGCGACGACCCCGAGGAACGGCAGGAGGTCCATCGCCACCTCTTCGAGCGCGCCAAGACGCTGCTCGAACGACCCGACGACGAGGTCGAAGCCGAGCGACGGCGCGCCGCCCTGGGTCTCGGCTACACCCACGGCCGGCAGGTGCTCGGCCCCGAGGCCTTCTTCGAGTGGTTCGAGGAAGCCTCGGAGACTCTCGACTCGTACCGCGATTGGCGCACGCTCCTCGACCTGCACCGTCAGCTGGCCGTATTCCTGGCGGACCGTCTGGGGCCGGAACACCGGTCCGCGCTCAAGGCCTTGCAGGCAGTGAGCTCGCACCTGGGTGGACGCGGACATCACGCCGAGGCGGTCGAGGTGGCACGGCAAGTCTTGGCGCTCCATGAGCAGCACCACGGACCCGACGACGAAGGTACCTTGGACGCAGTGCAGGACCTGGCGCTCCATCTGGAGGCTGCAGATTCCTTCGACGAGGCGGAGGCGTTGCTCGAGCGCTCGGCCGAGAGCTCGAGCCGGGTGCTGGGGGAGGAGCATTCCACCACTCTTTCGCGACGGCTCGACCTCGGTTCGTTCCTTCGCAATCGGGGGCGGTTCGACGCCGCCGAACCGATCTTGCGAGACGTTCTCGAGCTCCGCCGGCAAGAGCTCGGCGACGAGGACCCGGCGACCCTCACCGCGCTCAACGCGATGAGCCAGCTGCTGCGCGAACGAGGCCGGTATGGCGAAGCCGAGGCCGGGTTCCGCCAGCAGCTGAAGGTCCACGAGGACGCGGGCGACACGGGGTCTCAGCTGGCCACTGCGCTCCACAACTACGCCCTATCGTTGGTCGATCTCGGTCGCTATGGCGAGGCCGAGGCGTTGCAGCGGCGAGCGATCGGGATTGGCGAACGTCTCTTCGGGACCGATCATCCGGTGACCCTCAAGATGGTCGACTCGCTGGCCGCGATCCTGCGGGAGATGCGGCGCTTGGACGAATCGGAGGCGCTCTATCGGCGGGCGCTCGAGGGGCGGGAGCTGCTCTATGGCGAGCTGCATTCCGAAACCCTCACTTCGGCCAACAACCTGGCGGTGACCCTCATGGCCTCGGGACAGGGACCCGAGCTCGAATCCCTCGAGCGCCGCATCCTGGCGGGTTGCGAGGCGGTCTTTGGTCCCGAGCACCCCAACACGGTGACGGCGCGGATGAATCTCGCCATCCTGCTCAAGAGGCTGGAGCGTCCGAGGGAGGCCGTAGCGTTGAGCCGCGCAGTACTCGAGCAGCGCGAACGGCTCCTGGGCGCGGACCATCCGCACACCTTGCATTCGATCCACGAAACGGCGCAGATCCTCCACGAGGCCGGCGAGAAGGAGCACGCTTTCGAGCTGCTCGAACGCGCAGTGGCGGGAGCCGAGCGGGTCCTGGGCCTCTGCCACCCGCAGACGCTGATAGCGCTTCGAGCCCTCGCGGCTCGGCTAGACGAACGCGGGTCTCCTGTGGAGGCGGAGGCGCTCCTCCGCCGCGCGCTAGGGGGCTGCGAGGCGGGCACCGAGCTCGGCTGGATGACGGTGATGCCGCTGGTCTGCTCGCTGGCACAGCTTCTCAGCAACCGGAACCGGCCGGCCGAGGCCGAGCCGCTGCTCCGCCGGGCCCTCGAAACCTACGAGCACCACCTGGGTAGCGAGCACCCAGACTCGATCCAGATCGGGACGGAGCTCGGCCTGGCGCTCCGGTCCCAGGGCAAGCTCGACGAGGCCGAGGTCCTTTTGCAGCGTGCACTCGACGAGACCGTCAAACGCCATGGCGAAGAGCACCGACACTCGTGGGTTGCGAAGACCAACCTGGGACGCCTGTGGCTCGATCAGGGACGCTTTTTCGCGGCGAGCGAACTGCTCGGGCAGGTGGTGGCCGTGGAGGAACGCGAGCTCGGCGAGAGCCACCGCTGGACCCGGATCGCTCAGATCGACCTCTGCGGTGCCTGGCGGCAAATAGGACGCTACCGGGAGGCCGAAGCGATGCTGCGGCGCCAGCTGGAGACGTTCGCGGGACGAACCGTGGAGAACGACGACCGCTTGGCGGTGGAGCTCGAGCTCGTGAGGCTACTGCGCGCGGCTGGCCGCTGCGGCGAGGCGGAAGCGGTCCTCCGACCTCGCTTCGAAACCCTCGAGGCGCGAAAGGAGATGACACCCTCGAGAGAGCTGCTCCTCCTCACCGAGTTGGGTCACATCCTGGCAGGGCTGGACCGCTACGAGGAGGCGGCAAACCTCTTCACCGAGGTCCTCGAGAGGCGCCGAGCGGAGTTGGGCGACGACCACCCCTTCATCGGCTTCGCCCTCGAGGACCTGGGCGCACTACGCGGCGGTCAGGGGCGCTTCACCGAGGGCGAGGAGCTGCTGCGAACCGCCCTGGCATCGGCCGAGTCACACTACGGCAACGAGAGCCTGATCGTCGCTTACACGTGCCACCGTCTGGCGACCCTCTATCGCGATGCAGCTCGGCCCGCCTCGGCCGAGCCCTGGGCGCGCCGAGCGCTCGAGATCCTCACCCGACGGGCCGGCCGCCGACCGTTGCCGGTGCTGCGAGCCGCCCTGACCCTCGGCTCCGTGCTCTCGGACCTCGGCCGCCTCGACGAGGCGGAACCGTATCTGCGGCAAAGCCTGCAGGACCTCCTCGAGACGGTCGGCGAGGAGCATCCGGCGGTGGACAGCGGCCGTCACTACCTAGGGGAGCTGGCCACTCGCCGCGGCGACCTGGTCGAGGCCGAGGCGCTGCTCCGGGCAGCGCAGGGCTCCCGCGAGCGACGCCAAGGTCGCCGGCACCTCACCACCGTCTCCACCCTCGAAGCCTTGGCGTCGCTCGACGAAACACGAGGAGAAACGGCACGGGCCATCGAGCTGCTCCGCGAGGTCGCTCAAGCGCGACGAGAGATCCTCGGCACCTCGCACCCGGAGACGGTCCGAGTCGAGGACCAGCTGGCTCGACTGCTGGCGACCGGGACATCGCAGCAGGCGCCCTCGAAGGACCTGCGGTG
>JAGQSE010000813.1 GCA_020439725.1 Acidobacteriota bacterium | reverse complement strand
CGATGAAGTCCGCCGCCTCACAGGCGATCGGTATCGCCTGCTCGCGGCCGTCGGCGTCGCGCACGCGGCTGAAGCTCCCGGGATAGGACTTGAGCCAGCGATTCCCGACCAGGATCCGGGTTTCGTCGGCGGGTCGATCCGGCCCCGTCACCGGCGCGCCGTCCTCTAGACGCCGGCCGCGGAAGCCGCCTTCGCTTCGCCAGAGCAGAACCTCGGCGCCTTTCCCGAAGAGTCGCAGCTGCTGGAGGTTGGCGCGTCCGATCACCGGGCAGAGGTCCGGAGCATGCGAGCTCGAAAGCTGCCATGCCCTTTCCGGGGAGTCGCGGCGGCCCCAGACGACACCGTCGTCGCAGTACGCCAGGAGCCATTCGAGGCCTTGCGAGCCCCCAAGCGCGACGCCTTCCGAGAGAGCCGCCGAGCCCGCGTCGGTGTCTCCCAGGAGGCTCCCGATCCAGCGGTCCGCAACTTCCGAGCAGATCGTGGAGACCACGCTTCCGATTCCGGTCATGCCGGCGCTCCTTTCTTGGTGTTGGAAGCCTCGAACACGGGCGCCTTGATCAGCTCGTCGATCCACGCCTGAAGGTTCTTGACGGCGTCGTCTTCCGGCGCGCGGTCCATCGAGAAGGTCAGCGTCTCGCGACCGGCGAGGTCGAGGCGAGCACTGCCCTGCGCTACACCGCGCCCCACCGAGCTGGTTCCGCCGAGGGGGAGATCCCCGGTGATCAGGTCCTTGGCCAGGAGAACGAGGAGACCGATCTCACCCGGTTCCGGCTTCCGCAGCTCGAGGCGAACTGCAAGCTCGGCCGCCACCACCGGCTGTTCTTCGAGGAAGACCCCGCTCACGACTCCCTGGGTAAAGCGATCGATCCCCACCCGAGTCTGCTGCTGGTCCGCGAACGCTTCGATCACGCTCTCGCCAAGCCAAAGGCGCGAAGCCTCCGGTTTGAAATCGGGCGAAACGGTGCCTTTGAGGCTCGGGCCGAAGAGACGATCGATCCAGGCGTCGGCGTCGTTCTTCTCTCGTCGCACGCAGCCGAGGATCTTGGTGGCGCGAGCGCGCAGGGCGCCGGCAACACTGGTACCAGGAAGCACCGGTCCGCCGGCGGAATGAAGGTGTACGGCATCGGGGTCCGCGACATCGCTCCCTGGGCTGCGGACCAGCAGACCGGACTCGAAGACGAGATCCATCTCGAGGGAGCATCGCGTGCGCTCATCCTGAAAGGCCTCGAGAGGAAAAGGCGGATCGTCTCCGAGCGTCGTTTCAAGCGCCGATCGAACCGAGCCGTGACGGGGAACGCTATCGGGGACCGGCGCCTCGCCATCCGAGAGCAGCCAGCGGAGCCAGCCCTCGGCATCGGTGAGGTCGAAGCGGCGAACTCGCCAATCGATGGCTCGTGCCTTCCCGAATCCACGGGACCTCCGTGCGCCGAGGGAGATCTCCGCCCGTTCGAGGCCCTCGAGGGCCCTGGCGAGAAGCGAGAGCTGGAGCTTCTCCTTCTTCCCGCCCTCCGCCACCACGAGCTCGAAACGCAGACCGAAGCAGGTGCCCGCGGGGAGGATCTCGCGTTCGAACTTCTTGTGCTTTTCGGCGGTGCCCGAAGCCGCATCGATCTTGACGCCATCGCGGATTTCGTACGGCAGGTCTTGTGGCAGGTGCCCACGGCTATCGAAGACGATCAAAGGGCTTTGGCTACCCTGGTCATCACCGGCCTGCCCGCCCAGAAGCATCGAGACCCGGTCGTCTTCCTGGGAGCGATAGCCCTGGAGGACGTCACTCAGGTACCCGCGAAGGGCACCGGCGAGCGAGGTTCCCGGAAGGAGCGGCGCCCCGGAGACCGCGTCTCGCTGGACCTTGAGATCCACCGCGGGATCTTCGATGCCACCGAAATGCGCTGCCGACTCGAGCTTGAGGGTGCCGGTGACCACCCACCGGGCGACTATCGGGCGAGACCGGCCGACATCCGCTTCAGACTCAAGGAGTGTGTTCATGGGGCTGGTCCTCGTTCGTTTCTTGGTTCGCGATGGCCAGAGCGGCGAGAAGCGAGTCCACCAGCCGAGCGCTCAGCTCGATCGAGAGCTCGTCGAGAATCCGCCGGGCGGTGTCCAGGCTCGTCAGGTGATGGCGCTGGACGAGAGCGGCGAAGCCGAGGATCTCGCCCAACCCTTGGCCTTCCGCACGCTCACGAAGCCACGTCGTCAGCACCTCCCCTCCTCCACTCGGGCCCATACCGGGCATCGAACAGCCGATGCGGCAGCGATCGAGATGGCGCCTCGCGGGAGCCTTGAGAGCTTCCTCGCCGGAACCCAGCCAGGTCTTGAGATGCGAGAGACCGGTCTCGGCCTCACCTCGGAGCGGAGTCCGCAGTCGTCCGAGCAGGATATTGGGTGGGATTCGCTTCGCGCCCTGAACCAGGAGAGCCGCCGTCT
>JAGQSE010000812.1 GCA_020439725.1 Acidobacteriota bacterium | reverse complement strand
GGTCTGCCGACCCTCGACGTCGCCGCGCGGATGGTCGAGCAGACCCCCGGCATCACACGCCTCATCGATCGCCTCGAAGACAAAGGATGGGTCGAGCGGCGCCGCTGCACCGAAGACCGCCGCCGTGTCTTCTGCGTCATCACCCCGGCCGGCCTGGCGCTCCTGGCCGATCTCGACCCGGCGGTCCAGGCGGTCGATGACCAGGCCCTCGAGCACCTCGGGGGCGCCCCTCTCGGAGAGCTCGTCGAAGTCCTCGACCGCGTCCGAGACGCCTTTCGTCAGCCAACCTCGCTCGCCAAACCCTGATTCAAGGAGGATCCACCGATGTTCCAGAAGCTCATCCAGACCCCCGACGACCGCGCGGCTGTCATCTTGCGGTGGACCCTCGCAATCGTGATGTTCCCCCACGCGGCGCAGAAGGTGCTGGGTTGGTTCGGCGGCTCCGGTCTTTCGGGCACGCTAGACTTCTTCACCTCGTCGATGGGGCTGCCCACGGTCCTGGCGTTGCTGGTGATCTTCGCGGAGTTCCTCGGCTCGCTCGGCCTCGCCTTCGGTCTGCTGACCCGGGTCGCCGCCTTCGGAATCCTGTCGGTGATGCTGGGAGCCGTCTTCATGGTTCACTTGCCGAACGGCTTCTTCATGAACTGGTACGGTGACCAGAAGGGCGAAGGGTTCGAGTACCACTTGCTGGCCATTGGTATCGCGCTTTTCCTGATGGTGCGGGGTGGGGGTGCGCTGTCGGTCGACCGAGTCCTCTCCTCCCGCCGGCCGGAGTGAAGCGACCGTAAGGGACGAGATCGCCGCCGGATGCTGTTGCCGACACAACAAAGAAAATCATCCAATTCGACAATTTTTCTTTTTGCCAACACCCCCCAAGCAATACAGATAATGCCCCTCGGGGTTGATGCATGCTTGTTGTAAGCTGCTGAGGCTAAAGAACTTAGGCTTGCGTCTCGCAAGCCCGGGGCGGTAGATTGCCGCCCATGGTCCCCATCGAGCATCTCGGTAAGGCGCTGGCAGTCCTGCGCGAAAAACACGGCCAAACCCAAGAGGAGGTCGCTACCGTCGCCAGCGTGACGGCGTCGATGATCTCCAACTACGAGAGGGGCAAGGAAAAGCCGTCTCTCGACAGCCTGTGGAAGATCCTCGGCGCCATGGGCTGCACCCTGATCGATCTCGAGGCCGCCCTGCGGTTCATCCGCGGCGACGTCTTCCCGCTGCACTGCAAGAACTGGCAGATCAGCATCGACTCACCCGAGTACGAGATGGCTCGGGCATCCCGCCAACCCGGTCTGATCGAGGAAAACGACCTCGACCTTTCTTCGCTCCGGCTCGGCGGCAAGCCGCTGGCCCCCGAAGCCGAGCAGGCGCTGCTTGCGATGATGCGCCTGATGCTCCGCCTGCTCCACGCCGCCGACACCGACTAGCTCCCCCACCGTCCGAAGCCGTGAGCCAGCGGGGCGCACCGAGGGTGCGCTCCGGCGGAGCCTTGCGTGGTCGCTGTGGCGCCGGGTGGGAGCGAGGTCGAGGTTTCAGGCCGCCGACGCGCTCTCCTCGCCATCGGCCGGCGGAGGTTCCGTCGCCAGCTCCTCGACCAGCTTGAGGAAGTCCTCGGCGCCGAGGAGCCGCTGGTTGGCGACGACCACGAACCAGCCGCCCACCGCGAGCAGGAAAGCCAGGGGAGCGGCGGCCACGAGCGATGGGTGGCGGTGGGCGAAGAACGGGCCCACGACCATGCCGAGCCCGCCAGCCGCGGCGAGCAAGAGCATCCCCACCGACGGGACGTGAAGGGTGAAGTGCGACTCGTCGACCGCGAAGACCAGGTGGTCGTCTTCGTCGAGCCGGAGCTGACCGCTCAGCACTCCACGGCGCAGCCCGGCGGCGACGGGAAGACGCAAGTGCCCGGCGTCGCCGGAGCGCTGCCAGGTGGCGCCCCAGGCCTCCGCCGCCTCGGCGACGGCGGCGAGCACTCGCTCGCGATCGGTGCGGAGGGGGAGTCGATGCCGGTGCTCGTCCATGGTGGCTCGTCCAGGGTGCGAACGCGTCCGCGCGGGTCAGGCGGCGTCCTCGAGATCGGGGCTGGCAAAGAAGCGCTCGATGGCCTCGAAGAAGTCCTCGGGGTCGGCGAGCTGCTGGATCTGGCGCCGTAGCCGCTGCCCACCCGGGAGGCCGTGGCTGTACCAACCCGTGAAGGTGCGCAGCTTGTGCAACGCGTGCAGCGGATCCTCGCGTTCGACCACCGCCCGAAAGTGGTCGAGGATCAGCCGCCGCCGGTCGTCGAGGCTGGGTTCGGGCACCCGTCCACCGGAAAGCCTGGCGGCGATCTGGCGGAAGATCCACGGGTTGCG
>JAGQSE010000811.1 GCA_020439725.1 Acidobacteriota bacterium | reverse complement strand
CGCCGCACCAGCTCCTCGCTCTTGCCCGAGAACATCCCCCCGGTGATGACCTCGATGTGCCCGGCGGAGTGTTCGTTGAGAATCGACATAGGACGGGGATGGTATCGCAACTGGGCACGTTGCGCCCCGCTCCGGAGCCTCTGCTACGATCCGCCGCGATGATCGACAAGCTTGCCGGGAACCGCGTCTTTACCTACGCCGAGGCCCTCGAGACCTTTCCGCAGGTGCGCGACGAGACCGACCGCGCGGTCAAGCGGATGGAAGCTCTGATGGGTACCTTGCCGAGCCCCACCGACATGGAAGGGCGCAAGGCCCAGCTCGATCGTGAGTACCGCCGCATCGTCGAGGAGTGGGCGGGTGTGGTGACCGGTATGGGATGCGAGGTCAAAGGGCTGTGGCTGGTCGATTGGGACTGCGGCGACGGCTACTACTGCTGGCGGTATCCGGAGGAGGCGCTGGCTCACTACCATGGCTACGAGGAAGGCTTCGCCGGCCGCGTGCCGATCCACTGAGCCTCGCGCCGCGTCCCGAAGCGCCCCCCGCCCTCGCCTCAGGCCCGGACCCTGTCAGCCCAGACAGTCGTAGAGCTCGCAGAGCCGTTCCGCGTTGAGCTCCGCGACGCTCCCCACGACCACGTCGGCACCACTGAGCTGCCCGGCGCCATAGGTCTGTGCCACCGCCAGCGTCGTCATGCCCAGCGTCGCCGCCGCTTCGATGCCGGCGGGGCTGTCCTCGATGGCCAGCGCCTCGTGGGGGTGGATCAGGCGTCCCGGCAACGGCGGCCGGGAATTGAGACCCTCGAGCCCGAGTTGATAGCCCTCGGGGTCGGGTTTGCTGCGCTGCACCTCGTCCGCGGTCACCAGGACCTTGAAGTGGGCGAGCAAGTTTTCCTGGCGCAGGGCGCCCTCGACCTCTTCGCGGAGCGCACCGCTGACCACGCCCAGCATCAGGTCAGCGGCGGCGCAGTCCCGGACCAGGTCGACGGCGCCGGGGAAGAAGGGATAGCCCTTCTCGTGGATCACCCTCTGGTAGTACGCCGACTTGCGGGTGATGAGCCGCATCAGGTGGCCGATGTCGAGGGAACGGCCCAGGCGCCCGAAGATCGCTTCGAAGGCGCCCCGGTCGTCGAAGCCCAGGTAGTGCTCGTAGTAGTCCTCCTTCGACAGCTCGATGCCCTCGTCCGCGAGGACCTTGCCAAAGAGCTCGAAGTGGAGGGGCTCGTCGTCGACGAGGACGCCGTTGAAGTCGAAGAGGATCGCGCGCAACATGGAGCTGATCATAGCCTCCGGCTTCGTCCCGCGGAAACCTCGTCGGGCCGCTCGGGGAAGCGGTCGCTGCCGGTTTGACAGGGTGTCGAGGCCGGCGCTATGTTGAAGAATCAGAATCGCATCCGTCGAAGGAGACGTTGCCATGGATCAGTTGGAAGCAGAAGCCCAGAACGCCGCTCCGGAGGTCTCGCCGGCCGCCGAGCCCGCAGCCGCCCCGGAAGCCGGTGAGGAGGTTCCCGTCCGGTTGACCCCCAAGGCGGTGACCATGGTCAAGCTGACCCGCGAGCAGGAGGGCATCGACGCCAGCTTCGGCCTCCGCGTGGCGGTGCGCGGCGGCGGTTGCAGCGGGTTCGAGTACGCCCTCGACTTCGAGAACGAGTCCCGCGCCAACGACTTCGTCTACCTCCAGGGGGACGTCCAGCTGATGGTCGACCCGGTCAGCGCCCGCTATCTCCAGGGCACCGAGATCGACTACGTGCTGGGTTCGACCGGCGCCGGTTTCAAGTTCAACAACCCGCAGGCCGTCGGCAGCTGCGGGTGCGGCTCGTCCTTCTCGGTCTGACGCCCCCGGCCGGCCCCCCTGAGCTCGCTGCCCGCCTCACGAGTGGGGCAGCGAGCGCACCTTCGCCTCGACACCTCCGCTCAGCTCCACCCGCGTACCGGGCTCGAAGGCCCGGCGCTGGAGGAGCGCCAGCGCCAGCGGGCGGCCCAGCGCCGGCGACCAAGCGGCGCTGGTGATGGCACCGGCCGGGCGATCTTCGAGGCTCAGCTCGGTGCCCGGCGCCGGGACCTGGTCTCCTGCCACCACGAGCCCGCGCAGCTGGCGTGCCACCTGGCCGCGATAGTGCAGCCGGGCCACCACTTCCTGACCCAGGTAACAGCCCTTGGTGTAGCTCACGGCCTCGTCGATGCCCGTTTCCTGCGGGAAGTTGTCGGGTCCGAAGTCGTCGCCGAAGCGCGGGACTCCGGCTTCGACCCGTAGCATCTCGTAGGCCGAGAAGCCCACCGGCCGGATTCCCGGGACGTCCTCGAGCAAGGCCTTGGCAACCTCCTCGGCCGAGGCTCCGTCGAGGAGGAGCTGGTACCCCGCAACACCCAGCCGCGGGTGGCGGAGCAGCGTCGCCGGCTGGCCGAGGGCGGTCACCGGCCGATGCTCCCAAGCTTCGCACGGCAGCCCGTCCGGGGTGGCCCAGGCGTTCACCGCCGCCTCGGCCTCGGGACCCACGAGGGCCAGGGTCACGACGGTTGCCGGTCTCGCGATCTCGACGCGGTCGGCGATGACGTACTTCTCGAGCCGTGCGGCGATCGGTGCCGCGAGCCCCGGAGGCAGCTCGAGGACAAGCCGATCCTCCGTTGCCAGGACGACGACGTCGGCCTCGATGCGGCCCTTGGCGGTGGTGAAGAAGCCGTAGGTGCCTTGCCCCGGCGCGAGGGCCTTGACGTCGCAGGTGACCTGACCGTGGAGAAAGCGTTGCCGGTCCTCGCCGGTGAGCACGAGGTGCTCGACCCACGACCGATCGAGGAGGGCCGCACCGTCGCGCAGGGCTCGGTACTCGGCGGCCGGATCGCCAAAATCCGCGGGCACGATGCGACCGTGGACCTCGGTGTGGCGAGCTCCGAACGCCAAATGCAGCTCATCGAGGGGCAGGGGCGTCGCCGCCGGCGCGTCGGGGGAGGTCTCTTCCATGGCGGGATTCTAGCCCGCCCGGATCCCGACGGTCCCTCGAGCCCCAGCTCCTGGACGGCCAGCGGGCAGCGGGTAGAATGCTCGGTCATGGCCGCCGCGACCCCGTTCACGCTCAGCCCGGCCACCGGTCGGACCCTTCACGGGTTGATCGACCTGCCCGCGGGCGATGGGCACCACCCGGTGGTGGTCGTCTGTCATGGGTTCAAGGGCTTCATGGAGTGGAGCTTCTT
>JAGQSE010000810.1 GCA_020439725.1 Acidobacteriota bacterium | reverse complement strand
GGATCATGCCGTGGCTGGTGTCGCGATGCTCGCTCACCGCCTCGCCGTCCATGGGCTCATAGAAGCTCGGCCACCCGGAGCCCGAGTCGTACTTGGTGGCCGAGTCGAAGAGCTCCTGGCCACAGCAGCGGCAGACATAGACCCCCGGCTGCTTCGAATCCCAATACTCCCCGGTGAAGGCCCGCTCGGTCCCCTTCTGGCGGGTGATGCGATATTCCTCCGGCGTCAGCTCGCGCTGCCACTCCTCGTCGCTCTTGGTCACCTTGCGATCCATCTCGATGCTCCTTTTCTGGCCGAGGTCGTTGGCCCGGCCGTACCGATCGCGATCCGTAGGCCGACCGCCCTTCGGATTCTCGCCCATCCTGCGCCGGGCCGGTCTCTAAACGTTCACCCGACCTGGGGCGTATTCTCGGTCAGCAACCGGCCCGTTCCAACGCGCTCACGGAGGAGGTCTCCATGTCCCGCCACACCGCCGTGCTCACCGCCGCCGCTACCTTCGCCGTCGCCGTCACCGGGTGGCTCTTCGCGCAATCGGACTTCGCGCGAACCAGCGATCGCGTCGACCGCGTCTTCGTCACCAATCTCGCCAACCCCCAACCGGTCAAGGGCACCGTCGAGGTCGGCGGCACGATCCGCCACGGTCGCTCGGTCGCCATGCCCGACGCCACGGTCTCGCCGGCAGGCCGCGAGGAGGTCAATCTGCTCACCGATGGCGGGTTCATCGACACCGACGGCTTCACCACCTTGGTCCTGAGCATCCAGGGACAGATCAAGGGCCGCCCGGCCCGCGACGGCGCCATCGGAGTGATCCTGCTGCCCGAGGAAGAGCCCTTCCTCCGCGCCTTCATCGAAGACGGGCAGATCCAGCTGCCCCTCGAGGCCGTCGCCCCGGTCCGCGCCAACCAGGACACCTACTTCAGCGCCAGCGAGGCCCGGCTGCCGATCGCCTTCCCGCGCTACCACGTCCTGTTCTACAACTCGACCGACAAGACCGCGGCGGTAAACCTTTTCGCCTACCTCACTTACTGACCGCGTCTTCGGCGACGGCATCGGTATCGGCATCGCCGTCGGGGTTGGCGGGCATCGTGAAGTCCTTGTCGTAGAGGTACATGTACATCACCGCCATCGAGTCCTGGTCCTCGCCGGAGGTGTTGTTGTAGACGCTGACCAGTTGATACTCGTGGTCCCGGTGCAGCAACACCCCGTCCTTGCTCGAGAAGTACTCGACGTGATCGATGCCGATGCCCTCGTCGGCGGGCCGGACGTGGCTCTTGAACACGGTCCGGTCGGTGGTCAGATCGCGTAGCTCGAGGGATTCGGCGAAGGGGTGGAGGTGGACCGCGATGTAGTGCACGGTGGTGTCGTAGGGCAGGTTGAGGACCTCGGTGACCAGCGTCTCGTTGACCTCACGCCCGGGCTTGACCACCCAGTGGCCGGTGAAGATCCGACCGAAGGGATCGCGGTAGGCGTGTTCCGCAGCGTTCTCGCCGGGTAGGCAACCCTCCCCCATCGCGTCGTCACCCTCCATCCGCCCGAAATGCGCCGGCTCGTCGCCGATCACCTCGAGGCCGTAGGCGGCGGTCGGGAAGAGCGGCTTCATGGGCTTCTTGAGGTCGGCGTTGCGGATGTAGCGTACCCGGACCCGGTGCCGCACCTCGAGGTCGGCGTCCTCGTGGTTGAGGTTGAGCACCTGCGTGGTCAGCACCAGCGGCTCGTCGGACATCATCGGGATCCCGAAACCCTTGGGCAGATCGATCTCGAGCTGGCCCTGAGACAGCGTGAACAGCCGTCCACTGATCGCCTTCGACGAGTCGAGCTCCGCCGCGTGGCGCCGGGGGTCGATGTCGAGGTTGCTGTGACACATGTACTCCTGCGGCAGGGTGGTCTCACCGTCGGGCGTCACCATCGTCGCGTCATAGCCGACGACCCAGACCAGCTCCGGGTGCTCGGGATCGCCGAGATAGACCACTTGTTGGCTCGACGGGCCCTTCATCGAGCGGTAGATCTGGTCGACGTGGTAGACCTCGGAGAGGACCTCCTTGGTCTGCACCGGCGGCTCCTTCTTCGGCTGCCGGCTCCACAGGGTGGCGGCGGTGCCGATGGACAGGGTGACGAGCACTGCGACGACGGCTGCGGGGCGCTTCTTCACGGAACGGGTCTCCTGGCAGGATTCACGGGTCAAGCTTCCGGCGGACCGCCGACTGTACCAAGGCGCGGAAGCCGACGGTAGGTCCGGGGCACAACGTTCGCAAGATGTAGCAAGACCTATGCCGCGGCGGCCAGAATCGCCCTCGAGTGACCCCTCGGGGGTGTTCCATAGCCGAGAAGGATCCACCTCCGGCGGCTTCAGCGATCCCGGCGGACTCCCGCACCCCCGCCGAGGAGTCGACCTGCCATGAACCGGACCTCCTACGACCAGATCGCCGAACGGTGGAGTGCCGCTCGCGCTGGCTTCGTGGGCAAGGAGAGCCCGTACCTCGACGCGGTCCTCGAACCCATCCTCTGCCGGGTCGTTCGACGCCTGCCCGCGGGCAGCAGGCTCATGGTCACCGTCGGCGGCTCCGACCATCCGCCGTTCACCAACTTCATGTTTGACCAGGATTTTTTCTACGACTCGAGCACGCCCGAGGAAACCGAGCGCGTCCTGTCGAGACTGGGCTGCCGCCTGGTGTTGGCGGAGCTCATGAACCTGCCCGACGGCGGACGAGACAAGGGAAGGTATGCGATCGTTGCGGAGAAAAAATAGGGCGCTCGGGCCCCTGGCCACTGAAACGACACCCGAGGAGGTCGGCTGACCATGACCATGAAACGAGGAACACCGCCGCCCAACCCAGACGCCTACCTCGCCGCCCTCAGCGGCTGGCAAAAAGACCTGGTCACCACACTCCGCGCCTCGGTCCTCGAAGCGGCGGATCTCGAAGCAGCGGCCCTCGAGGAGACGATCAAGTGGGGCCACCTCGTCTATCT
>JAGQSE010000045.1 GCA_020439725.1 Acidobacteriota bacterium | reverse complement strand
GTAGAGGTAGTGGGTGTAGATCTCGAAGGCCTCGGCGCCGGAGCGATAAAAGCGCAGCGAGAGATCCTGGTACATCTCGAACTGCCGCTCGTGGGAGAGCAGGATCCCCGACAGCGTGAGCGTGGAGAGCCGCTCGGTGTAGAGGCGAGCGAAATCGAGCGCGATGAAGCCGCCGTAGGAAACCCCCACCAGATGGATGCGCGCGATACGGAGATGGTCGAGGATCGCCGCCAGGTGAGCGCACAGCTCGGGGATCAGGTAGGGCTCGTCGGGACACGACGAGCGACCCTGACCGGGGTAATCCCAGAGCAGGACGTCGTGATCCGGTCGCAGCTCGTCCAAGAAGCCGTGCCAGGCGCCGGTGTGCATGGCGAGTCCGTTGAGCAGGCAGACCACCGGCTTCTCGCCGGTGCCGAAGAGCTCCCACCAGAGGCTCCGACCGCCATGCTCGAGGTGTCCCGAACGGTCCGGGCTCATCGCCATGGGGTGCTCCCGGGGCGGGTCTCGGCGGCGGCGCGGCTCACGGGTCGCTCCTCGAAGAGACGCCATCGAAGAAGTCGAGGCACACTTCGACCAGCCACTGGGGATCCTCGCTCACCAGCGCATGGCCGCTGGTCGGATGGACCCGCAGAGAGGCGCCGGGAATCGCCGCGGCCATCCTGCGCGAGCGCTCCGGCGGCATGACCTCGTCCGCCGCGGCGACGACGATCAGCGTCGGACACTCGATGGCCGGCAGCAGCGCGCGCAGGTCGAAGCTCTCGATGGCGGCGAGAAGGCCGTCGAGGCCCGAGAACCAGCCGGTGGGCAGCCGGTCGAGACCGGCGCGCCGGGCGGCCATCTCGGCGGCCAGGCGCTCGCGGTACTCGGGAGAGAAGATTCTCTCGACCAGGCGATCATGGAAGCGCCCCCGATCGCCGCCCGCGAGGATCCCGGCGACGATCTCGCGCATCGCGACGGTGTCCTCGTGCATCGCCTCCGTCGCCAGGTCGGACACCGTCGCCAGCACCAGCGAGCGCACGAGCTCCGGCCGACGCGCTGCCAGCACCGCCGCCACCTCGCCCCCGAAGGAGGTTCCCAGGACGTGGACCGGTGGCAGCTCGAGGTGCTCGAGGAGCCGCGCGACGTCCGCCGCGTGCCCTTCGAGGTCCTCGGGCACGGGTCCCGGGCTCAGTAGCTGGCCGCGGAAGTCGCAACCCAGGACCTGGTAGCGCTGGCGTAGCGGCGCGGCGATGGGTTCCCAGGCGGCGTAGCTCATCATGCCGCCGTTGAGCAGCAGCAGCGGCTCCCCGGCGCCGCTCAACGCATGGGCGATCAGGTCCTGAGCACTCATGGTGTGTCCTCCCGGTAGAGCGTCTTGAGATCGCCCTTGACCACCTTGCCGTAGGCGGTGCGCGGCAGCTCCGAGAGGAAACGCCAACCCTTGGGGATCTTGTAGCGTGCCAGGCGCTCGCCGAGGTGGCGCACGAGCTCCGCCTCGAGCTCCGCGCCGTCCACGGCGGCGTGCTCGGCTGCGTCCTCGGCGGCGTGTTCGACCTGGCCCCGGCGCACGACGAAGGCGACGCCGACCTCGCCCCAGCGCTCGTCCTCGATGCCCACCACCGCGGCGTCCTCGACCGCCGGGTGGAGCAGGAGCGCGGACTCGATCTCCGCCGGGAAGACGTTGACCCCGCCGCTGATGAACATCTCCTTGCGCCGGCCGGCGATATAGAAGAACCCGTCTTCGTCGCGCCGTGCCAGGTCGCCAGAATGGAACCACCCGTCCGCGTCCAAAGCGGCGGCGGTGGCCTCCGGAGCGTTCCAGTAGCCGACACAGACGTGCTGGCCGCGGAACAGCATCTCGCCGACCTCGCCGGCTTCGACGTCGCGCCCTTCGCCGTCCACCAGCCGCACCTCGGTGAGCATCATCGGCTTGCCGATCGAGCCCTTCTTGGCGTACGAGTCCTCCACCGTCATGGCGAAGCAGTTGACCCCCACCTCGGTCATGCCAAAGCCTTGCTTGAAGACCACACCGCGCCGGTTGTAGGCCTCGATCAGGTACTCGGGGAGCGGCGCGCCGCCGCTGATGAACCAGCGTACCCGCGACAGGTCGGTGGTGGCGAAAGCCGGGTCTTCCATCAGCATCTTCCAGATGGCCGGCACGCCGAGGACCACCGTGCAACCCTCGGCCTCGAAGGTGCGCCACACCTCGGCGGCGTCGAACCCGCGGTGGAGCACCATGGTGCCGCCGATGGTGACCAGCGGCACCGCGAAGGCCATCAGACCACCGGCGTGGTAGAGCGGCGTGAAGATCGGGCTGACGTCGCTCTCCTCGAGCTGCCAGTTGGCGACGGTGTTGTAGCCGTTCCAGATCACCATCCGGTGGGGGATCATCACCCCCTTGGGCTTGCCGGTGGTTCCCGAGGTGTAGAGCAGACAGGAGACGTCCTCGGGGCCGGCCCGCCGACCGGTGAGGGCACCCTCGTCTCGCCCCAAGCCGGCGGCGAGGGCCGGCAGACAGTCCCCGTCTCCCCCTGCCGCCCCGGCGTCGAGGGAGACGAAGCGAAGCGCCGGGCGCTGGCGTCGCAGCTCGTCGACCACGGGCATGCTCGCTTCGACGAGGACCACCGCCGCCCCACAGTCGTCGAGGATCCCCGCCAGCTCGGGCGCGGTGAGACGGGTGCCGAGGGTGACCAGGATGACGCCGCTCTTGGCGGTGGCGAAGAACGCCTCGAGGTATTCGGTGCGGTTGTGGGAGAGGATCGCCACCCGCTCCCCCACCGCCAGCTCCAGCGCCTCGACCCACACCCGAGCCATGCGCCGCGCCCGCTCGTCGAGCTCGCGGTAGGCGAGCCGCCGGCCGGTGGCGACCTCGACCAGCGCGGTCTTGTCGGGGGTGATGCGGGCGCGATCACCCAGGAGATCGGCGTGGATCATGATGCCTCAGGTCCCCGTGACCAGGCCGCCGTCCACCGACAGCACCGCGCCGTGGACGTAGGACGCGGCGTCGGAGGCGAGCCACAGGTAGGCCTCGGCGACCTCCTCGGGAGTGCCCATGCGTGCCAGCGGCGTGTGTTGCACCATGCCCCCCAGGACCTTTTCGGGCATCGCCTGAAGGATCTCGGTGGCGATGAAGCCCGGCGCGATGGCGTTGACCCGGATGCCACGCTTGCCGAGCTCCCGCGCCCAGGTCTTGGTGAAGGAGATGACACCGCTCTTGGTGGCGGCATAGTTGGTCTGACCGAAATTGCCATACAGGCCGACCACCGACGAGGCGTTGATCACCACCCCGGCGCCACGGCGGATCATGTGCGGCACGATCGCCCGCGCGCACAAGAAGACGCCGCGCAGGTTGACCGCCACCACCTTGTCGAAGACGTCGTCGCTCATCCGGTCGATGACCTCGCCGTCGCGCACCTTGACCAGCTGGGCGTCACGGACGATGCCCGCGTTGTTGATCAGGACGTCGATGCCCGCGTAGCGCTCGACGACTTCCGCCGTCGCGCCCTCGACCCCCGCGGCATCGGTGACGTCGACCGTGAACAGCGCTCCCTCGCCACCGGCTGCGGCCATCTCGGCGGCGAAGGTCTGGGCGTCGCCGGCGACGTCCCAACCGGCGACCCGGCAGCCCTCGCGGGCGAAACGCCGTGCCACCGCCCGGCCGATGCCGGCGGCGGCGCCGGTGACCACCACCACCTTGTCCTTCAATCCCGTTTCGATCATCGTCCGTCTCCTGCGCGTGCTCCCGGGGCCGGACCGTCAATCGGCCTCGTCACCCCGTGTCGTGGGTCGATCGGTACCTCCCGCGGCGCCAGCGCCCGTCCGGGGCAGGAGGCCGTAGCGCAGGAGGTGAATGAACTCGTCGACGGCCTGCTGGGGACTCATCCCGAAGTGCATCGGCACGCCGAAGCACTTCTCGACCGTGAAGAAGTAGAAGAACCAGCGCGCCGCCACCATGACCCCCACCAGCGGATCACCGGTGGCCAGCTCGCCGTGGGCTTGGCGCTCGCTCAGGCGGGCCGAGTAGGTCTCCTCGAACCGCTCGGCCATGGACTCGTAGAAGGCGCGGATGTGTTTGCCGCGGAACTCGATGACATCGACGTAGATGAGCAGGATCTGGCCCGAGTTCTCCTCGACCACCGCCGCGATGGCCTCGGCCATGGCCTCGAGGTCGTCGGGGAAGGCGGCGCGGGCGAAGAGCTTGTTGAGCTCGAGCTCGGGGTCGAGGAGGCGTTCCCAGTAGCGGTCGATGAGGCGCTGGAAGAGCTCCTCCTTGCCGCTGAAGTGGTGATAGACGTTGCCCACGGACACGCCGGCTCGCTCGGCGATCTCGCGCACGCTGGTGGCTCGGAAGCCCTGCGTCGAGAACAGCTCGAGGGCGGCGTCGAGGATCTTGGCCATGGCGACGTCGGATTTCTCCGCTTGGCGACTTCGAGTGCTCACCTGCGACTCCCTAAGAAGAAACCGAATGCTTGCTCGGTATTTTGAGTAGGCATCCGACGGGTGTCAAGCCCGAGGCGGTACCGCCTCCGTGACAGCGTCACGCTGTGGCAAGATCCCGGGTCATGGACGATGCGATCCGAGAACAAGACTACGCCCTCGAAGATCCGCGGCGCGGTCTCAGGGCCGAGCTTTCCGGCTGGGAGCTCTTTTGGACCCGCCTCGAGGCCACGGGCGAGGGTTTGACGGCGCTCGAGGCGCTGTGCCGGAACGAGGAGGACGAGGCCCGGCGCCTCTGGCAAGGCGTCGCGGTGACCGATGACGAGACCGCCGCGGCGGTGCGCCGCCTGTTCCGCGACGCCGGTTGCGACCCGACGCGCTATCGGCCGTCGTCGGAGGCGCTGCTCCGGCGGATCCTCAAGGGGGACCCGCTGCCGTCGATCCACCCCTTCGTCGATCTCAACAACTGCCTGTCGGTGCGTCTCCTGGTCCCCTGCTGCGTGCTCGCGGAGGGCAGCTTCACCCCGCCCTTGACGCTGCGTGCCGGCCGCGAGGGCGAGGCCATGGACTCGCTTCGGGGTCCCTTTTCGCTCGCCGGCAAGCCGCTCCTAGAGGACGCCGGCGGGCCCTTCGGCACGCCCATCACCGATGGTGAGCGAGTCAAGGTGAAGGCCGACACCACCGCCGCCTGGCTCGTCGCCTACCTGCCGGAAGGTTCGGTCGGCGGGGCCGCGGCGAGCCGGATCCTCGCCGGGCTGCTGACCCAGGCCCCCGTCGCCCGTCGCACCGCCTGACACGGGGAGTGACCTGCCCGCTGGCGCGGGACCCGACCACCGCCGCGGGGGGCTCAGAACGCCGATCCGACCAGGAGGACTCGGGTGCCCCGCCGGAATAGGTGGTGGAGGCGGCGGGCGTCCTCGGGAGCGAGCTCAAGGCGCACGGTCTGGCGCCGCGCCGGCGGGCGCCCCCGAAGCACCGACCAGCCGTCGGCCACCGCCTGGGCCCAGCGCCCGGCCAGCGAAGGCCCCTCGCCGCCGGGCCCGAGGTCGAGCACCCAACCACCGGTGAGCGCTACGGTGTAGCGGTCCGGGGGCTCCGGCACTGAGGGCGCCGGCGCGGCCGTGGTCACCGGCGCGGCTTCCTCGGTCCCGGTCCACTGGCGGAGCACCGGCGGCGCGAGAACCCGGCGGGTCGGGTCCGGTGGCCGCGCCTCGACCCGCCATTGGGCCGGCAGCTCGAGGGCCGTGGTTTCCCTCGACGGACCGATCGAGGAGCGATGCTCGACGACCTCGACCTGCGTCACCGGCACCCGATCGAGCTCGAGCCCCCTCGACTTGATCCAGACCATCGGCGGCTCGAGGCTCACGACCAGGTAGAGCTCGGCGCCCTTCGCCGCCTCGGCTTCGAGCTCGAGGAAGCGGACCTCCGGTGCCGGCGGAACGGCCGGAGCGGCCGCCTGAGCCGCCGCCAGGCCCGCCGAGAGGATCCACCCGCTAATAGAGGTAGACACGAGCGCCCACCGGAACCTTGTCGTAGACATAGCGCAGGTCGTCGTCGCCGAGCCGGACGCAACCGTGGGTGACACGGCGGCCGAGGAGCGTCTGGAAGATGGTGCCGTGAATGATGTACCCATCGCCCAGGTAGAGGCCGTAGCCGCCCAGGGAGAAGGTGTCGACGCGATCCCGGTGACCGAGCGGCGGCGGCGCATAGCCTTCCTCGATGAAGGCCCAGTCGGGCTTGACCCACACCGGGTCGACCGCCTTGCGCTGGACCCGCCGCTCGCCAAGGGGAGTTCTGAAGACCCAGAGTCGGCCGCTGCGGGGATCGACCAGGGCGCCGCCGCTGCCCGCCGAGCAGACCGCCTCGCGCAGGCGCTGGTCGCCGCGGAAGACGCGCAACCGACCGTCGTAAGTGTCGACCACGACATAGACGCCACGCGGCTTCTGACGCTCGAGAGCCGCCCGGGCTGCTTTGGCCCGCCGAGCGAGGTCGCCGTCGGGGGCGTCGCCGCCGTGATAGCTCTCGAGACGCACACGCCTCTCGCCGCCTCCGAGGGTCGCCAAGACCACGAGTGCCAGCACCAGCACGGCGGCTCCGGCCCCGGAAAGCAGCGCCTGTCGTCGCCACCAGGAGGGCGGCCGGGCTTGGAACAGGCGTGAGCCCCGGCGCCGGAAGCTCTCGCCGAAGCGCCGTGCGAGGTCCCGCCCGCGGGTGAGGACGGGGTGGGTCACGGCACCGTCCCCACGATGGTCACCGGCGTCCCCTTCTTGACCAGCGCGAACAGGCGGTCCATGTCGCCGTCGGCGAGGGCGACACAGCCGTCGGTCCAGTCGAGACCCTGGCCGCCCCGACCGTGGATCTCGATGAGGCCACCGATGCGAGCCCCGGCGGCAAGCTCGCCCCGGCGCTGCGCCGCGCGAAAGCGCGCCCGGTCGTCGTCGTTCGGATAGTCGAGCATCAACGCCTTGTGGTATCGCGTGGCACCGCGATCACGCTTCTCGGTCACCTTGTAGCGCCCCTCCGGCGTCGCCCGGTCACCGGCGCGGAGCTTGGCCTGAAGCCCACCGCTGCCCAGCTCGGCCTCGAAGGCCACGACCCGGCGGCCACGGTCGTAGACCTCGAGGCGGCGAGCCAGCTTGTCGACCACCAGCACGACGCTGCGCTCCCGCCGCGAGCGGTCGAGGGTCGCCGTCACCCAGTCGCTCCAGCGCCGGCGGTTGGCCGGATCCTCGAAGCGTGAATGGGCTTTGTCCCAGGCGGCGTCATAGCGCTCGAGATGGGCGACGCTCTCCTCCGCGGCGGCGGCGGCGGGCTCCAAACGTCCCTGCTCCGCCCAGCGATAGGCCAGCGAGAGCGAGCTCTCGGCCGCGCGCAGGGCGGCGAGGGCGCTCCTTCCGCCCAGACGGCTGCCGCGCGTCCGGGCCTCGCCGATCAAACCCTCGGCGCGCGCGCGGGCCGCCTCCCAGCCGACCTCGAGCTCACGCTGCCGGCGCTGCACTTCGCGGCGATGGTGCCAGGCACCAAGCGCCGCTCGTTGCCAAGCTCGATCGGCGCGTTCGGAGCTCGTCCAGAGCTTCCAGGACCCGGCCTCGACCCCCGCCTCGGCGGTTCGGGCAGCGAGCAGGCGAGAGCGCAACGCTTCGCGCGCACCGAGATCGACGGCCTCGCCTTCGAGCCCGAGGGCACCCTCGACCGCCCCGTCGACGGCAGGTACGAAGGGTCGGCTCGACGGCCGGCCCGCCGCCAGGACGAGCAGGGCGGCACAGGCGACAAGGATTCCGAGGATCGGCCCGAGAGCCAGGAACAGCCGGAATCGGGGCATGGACGACCGGTAGCTGACGGTGCGCGAAGGATGGGAAGACGACGGGGAGCGGCGGGGCGCACGGGGGTCCGGCGGACGCCACCCCCGTGCGTAAAACCGTCTCGGGACGGACGGTCCCGTCACTTGCAGCCGATCTTCTCCTTGGCCGACTGCATGTCGGCGACCAGGACGTCGAGCTGCTGGCGCAGGTTCTCGGCCTCGGTGCCGGCGGTGTCGTACTCCTCACCGGTCATCGCCTGGTCGAGGCCGGCGACGCTGCCTTCGAGCCCCGTCAGGTTGCCGGTCATGACCTCCATGTCGGCCTCGAAACCCTTGGGCTTGCGAGGACACGCCTGGAGCTCGGTGACCAGGTTCTGGGCCGCCGTCAGGCTGGCGTGCGCCGCGTCCACCTTGGCCTGGGCCTCCTGGCGAGCGGTCTCCTTGTTGGCGACGGCGGCGGCGCGGGCGGCCTCGGCCTTGGCGTTGGCCTCGGTGATCAGCTCCTTGGTGTGGTCATAGGACCGGAAGAGGCCGAGCTTGCCGGCCTGCGCCTCGATCTCGGCGTCGACGGCCTGCTGGGCCTCCTGGGCGGCGGCCCACTCGTCGGCGGCATAGCGCGAGGCCTGGGCCTTGTCGGCGGCGGTCAAGGCGGCCTTCGAGCCGTCGATCTCCTGTTGGGGGGGCTTGGCACAGGCGCCGAGGGTCAAAGCAGTCGCCACCAGGGCGATCTGAGCGGTCTTGCTGAACATGTTCCAACGTCTCCTTCCGCGCGCCCTGGCGCGGGGGGTAAGGACGAGCTCCACGAGGTCACGACGACACGTCGTGGGGGACCTCCGAGCCGACTCGTCGAAGCGGGCTCGAAGCTGAAAAGAGCAACCGTCGTGCCACGACGCCAAGACTCCCCCATCACCGACGAACGGCCCGGAGACAGGGCTTCCGAGTCCCCGTGCGGCTCATTCCTCTCGTAGCGCGAATTCCGATTCGGATGTAGAATTCCGACAAATTTCGGAAAGTGGAACCCGAAGAACGGAGGCGAGATGCTCGTCCGCGTGCTCTGTCTCTCCCAAGAGCCCGCCGAGCGACGGCGGCTGGGGAGGATGCTCGAGACCCTCGGCACCCTGGTGAGCTCCGAGGGCGATCCGGATGCCCTCTGGGCACGCCTCGGCAGCGAGAGCTTCGACCTGCTCGTCATCTCACGCGACTGCCTGCCGGAGCCCCACGGCACCACTCTCGCCGAGGTGCGCAATCTCCCCGAGCGACCCGAGGTCATCGTCCTCACCGACGAAGAAGACCCCACGGTGCGGGGGCGGCTCCAGGCCGCGGGCACCTTCGCGGTGGTCGGCTCGGCGGTCCCGGACACGCAGCTCGAGGCGACCCTGTCGACGCTCCTCGGGCGCTACCGCGAGATCGGCCTCAGCCGCCTGGTCTCCGGCGAGCGTGGACGCTCGCGCCTCGACGACACGGTGTCACGAAGCGCGGCGATGCAGCGCCTGCTGGCGCTCGCCCGGCGCGTCGCCCCCACCGACACCTCGCTGCTGCTGCTCGGCGAGACGGGTGTCGGGAAGGAATGGCTCGCCCGCGCCATCCACGCCCAGGGCCCACGCGCCGCCGGCCCCTTCCTGGCCCTCAACTGCGCCGCGGTACCCGAAGGGCTGCTCGAGAGCGAGCTCTTCGGCCACGAGAAGGGAGCCTTCACCGGAGCTCTGCGTGCCCGGCGCGGCGCCTTCGAGCTGGCGCATCGTGGCACGCTCTTCCTCGACGAGGTCGGCGACCTGCCGGTGCATCTCCAGGTCAAGCTGCTCCGGGCGCTCCAGGAGCGGCGGATCCAGCGCGTCGGCGCCGAGCGCGAGATCGAGGTCGACGTCCGGATCATGGCCGCCACCAACCGCGACCTCGACCGGGCCCTGCACGAGGGGGAGTTCCGCCAGGACCTCTACTACCGCCTGAGCGTCGTCACCTTGACGCTGCCACCGCTGCGCGCGCGGCGCGAGGACATCGAGCCCCTCGCCCAGCGCTTCCTGGCCCACTTCCGCACCCAGCTCGGACGGCCGCGGCTCCGCGGCTTCGAGCCCGAGGCCATCGAGGCGCTGACCCGCTACGCGTGGCCCGGCAACGTCCGCGAGCTGATCAACGTCCTCGAGCGGGCGGTGATCCTGAGCGACGGCGACACCATCGGCACCTCGGACCTGCCTGAGGCCATCGCCGGCGCACCGGCGGAGAACGCCGAGGGTGCCGCCGCCGGGCCGCGCCTCGCCGGTCTCGCCGAGCTGCCTCTCGAGGAGGCCCGACGCCGGTGGATCGAGGGCTTCGAGCGCGAGTACCTGGCCCGCCTTCTCCGGCGCCAGGGCGGCCACGTGGGCCGGACCGCCGCCCAGGCGGGAATCGATCCTCGGACGCTCTACAACAAGATGCGTAGCTACGGCCTGTCGAAGGATGACTTCAAGAGGCCGGCGGGCTGATCAGCGGCACCTGCCACACCGCCGCGACCCCGGGGAAGCCCGGATGACGCCGCCCCGCGGGCAGCCCCGCCGCCACCAGCGCCGCGGGTACGCCGCCGTCGCGGACGAAGCCGCTGAAGTAGGCGGTCTCGACCAGGCCGATCGAGCGGCGCCACAGCTCGCGCAGCCAGCGTGAGCCGGGTGGCGCGTAATCGAGGATCACCAGCCCCTCGCGCGCCACCCGAGCCGCCTCGACGAGAATCTCGGCACGGACCGGCCGTGGCATGTCGTGGAGGGCGAAGCCCAGGAGCACGACGTCGAAGGAGTCGTCGCCGAAGCTGAGCGCGCGGCCGTCGAGCCGCACCGGGTGGATCTCGAGGCGTCGTTTCCTGGCCTTCTCCACCGCCGCCGCGAGCATCGGCGCGGTGACGTCGGCGGCCGACACCCAGGCGCCCCGCCGGGCGCAGCGCAGTGCGAGCTCGCCGGTGCCGGCGGCCAAGTCGAGCACGCGACGGCCCTCGCCGACGCCGGCGAGAGTCACCGCCCGGCGATAGGCTGGTGCGATCGAGGCGGTGAACAGGTCGTAGACCGGCAACCAGGTGCGAAAGAAACGGTCGAGATAGGCGAGATAGGCGTCGCTCATGACACCAGTGTCTCGCATTCCTGAGCCACCGGCGGGGCTCGGTCAGGGATCGCCGCCGGCCGGCGCCGCCGCCTCGGCGCGCTCGGCCTCGTCGTCACGCCCGACCGCGCGCAGGTAGACCGCGTACTCCTGGCGCGCCGTCACCATGTCGGGGTGGTCCGGGGCCAGGACCTTGTCGAGGATCCCGAAGCTCCGCTCGTAGAGCTCCCCCGCTTCGGCGTAGCGGCCGCGGTCGCGCTCGAGGTTGGCGAGGACGTGGAGGTCCCAACCGACGTCGGTGTGCTCGGGACCGACGAGCTTCTCGTCGAGGGCGAGGGCCTGGCGCAGCAAGCGGTCGGCGTCGTCGAAGCGACCCACCGACCAGGCCAGCTGGCCGCGGTTGGCGAGGACCATGGCGACGTTGGGATGCTCGGGGCCGTTGACCTTCTCGAAGATCGCCTGCGCCTTGAGGTAATAGCTCTCCGCCAAGTCGTCACGCTCCTCCTCGAGATAGACCGAAGCGAGGTTGTTGGCAGCGAAGGCGAGGTTTTGGTCGCCGGGGCCGATCGAGCGCTCGAAGATCTCGATGGCCCGCAGCAATCCCGCCTCGGCCTCCGGTCGCCGCCCGAGACGGCGGTAGAGGGTCGCCAGGGCGACCTCGCCCTTGGCGACCTCGGGGTGGTCGGGACCGAAGGCCCGGCGGCGGTTCTCGAGCATTTCCTTGTAGGCCGCCTCCGCCTCGTCATAGCGACCCAGCTGAGCGTAGGCGATCCCCAAGTTGTAAAGCGCCAGCGCCAGGGTTGCAGGGTTGGGTTGGGCTCGGTGGCGCTCGATGGCGGTGGCCCGCTCGAGAAAGGGGAGGGCCTGGTCGTAGCGCTCCTGGCGGCGGTAGATCCCACCCAGGACACGCACCGTCGCGCCGGTCATCGGGTCGTCGGTTCCCAGCTCGCGTTCGAAGACGGCGAGGGCCCGCTGCGCCGCCACCTCGGCCTCGTCGTAGCGAGCCTGGCCGAGGAGGACCGCCGCCAGATAGCGTTCTTCCTCCGCTACCGCCCGGCTGTCGGGGCCCTCGATGGCCTGGTGGATCGCCAGCGCCTCGCGGTGCAGCGCCTCGGCCTCGTCGTACCGCGACAGGTCGTAGTCGAGCAAGGCCAGGCGGTGGGCGCTGTCGGCGATCTCCGACGAGCCCGGCGGCAGCAGCGAGCGGCGCAGCTCGAGGGCGTGGCGCAGCAGCTCGTCGGCGCGGTCGTAGAGCCCGAGGCCCCGGTAGACCAGCCCCATGGTCGCCATCAACCGCGCCTGCACCAGCGGTTGCCCGGCGAGCTCCTGACCGATGCGGTCGGCACCGCGGTCGAGGACCTCGCGGGCGGTGATCGACTCGCCGTGGGCGCGCAAGGGATCCGAGACCTCGAACATCTCCTCGAGGAAGGTCACCACTTCCTCGGCCTCCTGCCGGGCTTCCACCGCCCGACGCTCGGACTCGAGGGCCCGGTTGCGCTCCTCGCGGAGCCGGAGGAGATGGAAGACTCCGGCGAGGGCCAGGGCCGCAGTCACCGCCAGCACGACGATGCGGCGCAGCCGCCGGCGTGGCTTGGCGCGGATCCAGCTGAGACGCTCGGCGACGTCGGCGGCGGTGGGCCGGGCCTCCGGTGCCACCGCGAGCATGCGGCGAACCAGGGTGGCGAGGTCCGGGTCGACCCCGACCAACGGTCGGGTGTTCGCCGCCAAGACCGCCGGCAAGAGCTCCTCCGTCGAGCTGTCGAGCCCGAAAGGATGCTCACCCGTGAACAGCTCCTGGAACATCAGGCCCAGCGAGTAGACGTCGCTGGCGGCGGTGACCTTCTCACCGCGCGCCTGCTCGGGGCTCATATAGGCCATGGTGCCCAGGACGGCGCCGGCCAGGGTGCGCATGCGGTCGCTGGTGTCGAGCTCGTCGGTGTCGCGACGCTCGCCACCGCGCATCCCGAGCTCCTCCGAGGAGGCGATGCCGAAGTCGAGGACCTTGACGCTGCCGTCGTGGGTCAGCATCACGTTCCCCGGCTTGAGGTCGCGGTGGATGACACCGCGGCCATGGGCCTTGACCAGCACCTCGGCCAGGTCCTGGGCGATCCTCATCTGCAACCCGGGCTCGATCCCCTCGGCGAGGGCCTGGGTCAGTGTCCGCCCTTCGATCAGCTCGAGCACCAGGTAGTCGGTGGCCTCGCCCTCGACATAGCCGTAGATGTGACAGATCTTCGGATCCTGGAGCTGCGACAGGATGCGCGCCTCGCGCAGCAGGCGAGCCCGCCAGCTGCGGCTCCGCCGGTCGCCGCGGAGCGCCTTCAACACCACCTTGCGCCGGAGCTTCTCGTCGTAGCCCAGGTAGAGCTCGCCGACGCCACCCATCGCCAGGCGCTCGAGGACACGGATCGAACCGAGCGTCGAACCCACGGGGGAAGGGTTCCGCGGGCGGAGATCCCCGTCGCCGGCGGGCCGTGTCGGCAGCGGGTCGGCGGCCAGCCGCGGCGGCCCGAGGTACTCGGTCGGCAGGAACTCGGTCGATGCGTCGGCCGGCTCCGAAGACTCGGAGCCAGCTCCCGGCTTGGTCGCCTCGTCGCTCATCAGGATCTCGGGGAGGTGGCCTCATGGTATCAGCTCGCCCTCCCCCCCGCGACGACGAACCGGCTTCCGGCTCTCGCTTCGAAGAGGTCCGGCTCGGTTGCTTCCCCGACGCGATACACTGCCCCCGATTTCCTTGATCTTTCGCTGCTTTTCCCAGCGCTCGGGGGCCCATGGCTAGCGACCCTGCCAACTCCGCCTCTTCTCGTCACGACGAGACCGTCGTGCAGCTCCGACGCCGGATCGAGGAGCTCACCTCGCGCCAGCGGGAGACCTTGGAGAGCGAGGCACGGTTCCGCATCCTTTCGGAGCTGATCTCGGACTGCTGTTGGGCCCGCTGGACTCCCGCCACCGGCGGCGAGGAGCGGTTGTGGGTCAACGACGCCTTCGAGGCCCTGACCGGCTACAGCGCCGAGGAGTTCGAGCGCATCGGGCGTTCCGGCCTGCTCCACCCGGAAGACCTGCCGCTGGCGGAGGAGCGGGTCGACGGCCCCCTGGGCGTCTCCGACCTCGAGTTCCGCATCGTGCGCAAGGACGGCGAGGTCCGCCATCTCCACGAGCGCATGTTCGTGCGGGAGGACCCGCGCGGGCGGCTGGTCCTCGGTGCCACCCGCGACGTCACCGCGGAGCGGCGGGCCACCCAGGCCCTGCGCAACCTCCACCGCGAGCTCGAGGAGAAGGTCGTCGAGCGCACCTCTCAGCTCGCCGCGGAGGTCGAGGAGCGCCACCGGGTCGCGCAGGAGCTCCGGCAAGCCAAGGAGCTGGCCGAGTCGGCGAGCCGCGCCAAGAGCGAGTTCCTGGCCAACATCAGCCACGAGCTCCGCACACCGGTCAACGCCATCCTCGGTCTTTCGGGCCTGTTGCTGGCGGAAGAGCTGCCACGCCGAACCGCCGGCTACGTCGGACTGCTCCACGAGACCGCCGAGACCTTGCACCAGCTGATCCGCGAGGTCCTCGACTTTTCCAAGGTCGAAGCCGGGCAGATCACCCTCGAGCACCGACCCTTCGACCCTGGCACCATCGAACAAGCCCTCGCCTCCTTGCTCCACGAGCAAGCGCGCGTCCAGTCGAGCCAGCTCGACCTGCGCATCGCTCGCAATCTCCCCGAGCGTCTGGTCGGCGATCCGCTGCGGCTCCAGCAGGTGTTGCTCAACCTGGCGGAGAACGCGCTCAAGTTCACACCCCGAGGAACCGTCGAAGTGGAGGCGGGAGCTCCGGAGCCCCTCGGCGAGGGTCGCTGCCGGATCCGCTTCGAGGTCCGCGACGACGGCGCCGGCATCCCCCTCGCCCTCCAGGAGAAGCTCTTCGAGCCCTTCTTCCAGGGCAACGCCGCACCGAGCCATGCGCGGGGCCTCGTCAGCGCCGGTCTCGGCCTGTCGATCTGCAAGCAGCTGGTAGAGCTCATGGGCGGCCGTATCGAGCTCGAGAGCCGCCCCGGCGTCGGCACGGTGGTGCGGTTCAGCGCGATCCTCGAGTTCTTTGCGGAAGCGGGGGAAGACCTCGACGACACCGCCGTCGGGCTCCCCGCACGGGGCACGAGCCGCCCCTGGCACATCCTCCTCGCCGAAGACCACCCGGTGAATCGCCTGGTCCTGCGCCACCAGCTTGAGCAGCTCGGCTGCAGCGTGGTCGAGGTCGAGGACGGCGGCGCCGCGGTCCGAGCGGTACGGGAAGAGACCTTCGACCTGGTAATGATGGACTGCCGGATGCCGGGGCTCGATGGCTATGAAGCGTCCCGCGCCATCCGCGAGGAGGAGCTGACCGGCAGGCACCTGCCCATCATCGCGGTCACCGCCAGCGCCATCAAGGACCAGGTCGAGGCCTGCTATGACGCCGGCATGGACGCCGTGCTGACCAAGCCCTACACCGACGAGGAGCTGGCCCGGGTCCTGCGCCGTTGGCTGCCATCGGCCACTTCCTGAGCACCCGACGGTCCTCGGGCCGGTATGCTGTGGACGGGCCACGACGCTGGAGGCTCGGCCCGAGCGGAGCCGTAGCCGGTCTGGGCGTTACAAGGAAGGAGGTCCCGGGTGATCATCGTTTGGTTCTTGGCCGTCGGAGCCGTCGTCGGCTGGCTGGCCGGGCAGATCATGCGCGGTAGCGGGCTCGGCCTGCTGGGCAACGTCGTGGTGGGCGTCGTCGGAGCGCTCGTCGGCGGCCTGCTCTTCCGAGTCCTCGGCATCGCCGTCGGCGGTGGGCTTTTCGGGCCCCTGCTGACCGCCCTCGCCGGAGCGGTCCTCCTGCTCTTCGTCGTCGGGCTGATCAAGCGCGCCTGACCTGGGGCGCTCTCGGAGCGCGGAAAGGACCCCCATGAAGAATCTCGCACTCGTCACCGGCGCCTCCGGCGGCATCGGGCTCGAGCTCGCGCGGCTGCACGCCGCCCGCGGCGGTGACCTGGTGCTGGTGGCCCGCAGCGAAGACAAGCTCGAGGCACTGGCCGCCGAGCTCAGCCAGCGCCATGGCATCACCGCCCACGTCTTCGCCCGGGACCTGTCACGGATCGACGCCGCGGAGGAGCTCGCCGCCGCCCTCGAGCGCAAGGGCTTGGCGATCGACGTCCTGAT
>JAGQSE010000809.1 GCA_020439725.1 Acidobacteriota bacterium | reverse complement strand
TGGCCAACGGCGCCATCCCCAAGGCGGTCGAGCACTACACCCGCGCCAGTCAGATGGCTCCCGAGATCGTCGAGCTACCCTTCTGGCAGGCCGTGACCCTCGCCGACTCGGGGGATGAGGCACAGGCGTTGCCGATCTTCCGCGACGTGTTCGCCCGCGAGGACCGCTGGCGCGAAGTCCTCCGTCGTCTTCCCGCCTCAGGGCTCCTGGCGCAGGAGAAGGTCGACCGCGTGCTCGAGGCCACGGCGCCGCCTGCCGAGGCGGCGACGCCGTAGGCCCGAAGAGTCTGGTGCCCATGCTCCAGCGTGGGCACCATGACGTTGGCCTGCGGGTTTGCCGCCGAGGCCCCGCTCCAGCGGGGCGCCCAAACGTTTGCCCCCCGGCTTCCCAACAGCCTGCGCGGGTAGGAAGCATTGCGACGCTGGAGCGTCGCGGACGGGTTCCCACGCTGGAGCGTGGGAACGAGAGATCTTACGGTCTAGCCGCGGCCCCGGTGGCCTACTCCACCACCAGCCGCAGGATGGTCTCCTGGTTGCCAACCAGGTCGCCGGTGGTGACCTGGCGTTCGCCGGCCAGAGGGCGGCCGCCGACGCGGGTCGAGCCCCGGCCCGAGAGGTCGCGGATCCAGATCTCGCCGCCGCGACGCTCGAGGGCGAATTGTTCGGGGGCGATGGTCTCTTCCTCGACCAGCACGCAGTCGCAGCTCGAGCGCTTGCCGACGGTGGCTCGGTCGTCGAGCCGCAGACGGTACTCGCGGCCCTTGTGGCTGCCACGGACGACGATCAGGCGGAGCGCCAACGGCTCGTTCGAGCTGACCGGGGGTGGTACCTCGACGTCCTCGAGGGAAATCGGCGGCGGTAGCTCGTCACCTTCGCGCGGTGGTTTCGGCTTGCGGCCGGCGAGGATCAACAGTAGGAGCAAGAGCAGCAGGAAGCCACCCAGCGCCCACAGCCACCACGGCCAGGTGGCTGGCTGCTGGAGGTTCCAGCCGGAGCCTGCCTCGGTCTGAGCCGGTTCGCTCGGAGCGCCGGCGGGGGCGCCCTTCGAACCGGCGGTCGGGCTGCTCGCTTCGGAGCCCGCCGGTGAAGCTGCCGGCGTCATCCCGCTCGCCTGCCCGGCGGCTCCACCAGTCGCATCCGCACCGCCCTCCCCTCGGCCCGGGAACAACCGTACGTCGACACCCTGGCTCAGCACCCGGTCACCCTGGGTCAGATCTAGCTGGAGTCGATAGGCGCTACCGTCGGCGACGCAGGCACGGCATTCGAGCTCGGTCACCCAGACGCGGTCGACGGCCTGCCGGATGGCCGCGTAGGCCTCGGCGAAGCGTGTCTGTTCCGCTTCGAAGAAGGCACCGCCCGAGTTCGAGGCCAGTCGCTGGAGCACCTCGAGGTATTGCGAGCGTTGAGGCTCGCGCAGCCGGCTGTAGCCGATGGCATAGATCGGCAGCGGGTTCTCGCGGAGCTCGAGGAGGACGTCCTCGAGGGCCAACCCGCTGCCCTCGTCGCGACCGTCGGTGAGTAGCACCAGCACCCGCCGGAGCGGCAGGTCCGCGTCGCGCCGCTGGCCGAGCTCGAGGGCGTCGCGGAGCGCGCGATGAATCACCGTCAGCGAGTCGGTGGGGCCGAGGGACGCCAACGCGGCGTGGAGCGCCGCCGAATCGTCGGTGAAGTCCGCCACCAGCCGGCTCTCCTCGCCGAAAGCCAGGATCGCGGCGCGGTCCTTGGGCTCGAGCTGGTCGATCCACTCGTCGAGGGCGGCGCGGATGCGGTCGAAGCGCTCGCCGTCGAGGGAGCGCGAGATGTCGACCAGGAAGATGTAGGCGACCCCCTCACCGGTTTCGGCGAAGGGCTCGAGCGGCGCCAGCTGGACCGGTTGCTCACCGAGGCTGGCGCTAAGGTCCTGGGTCTCGACCCCGTCCACCGGCTTGCCCTCGGCATCGAGGAGATCGAGGTAGACGCGGACCCGCGGCGGATCCGAGCCCACCTGTGCGGCGTGGTTGACGGCGAAGCGGCGGACCTCGGCGGCATGTCCCGGGGCGGGCGCCAGGAAGGCGAAACAAAGCGCTGTGGCAAGACCGGCGGTGAGCAGGCGTCGACGCGTCATGATCCCTCTCATCGAGCGAATTCGAATCGGCTGTGGTGGCATGGATCTTATCCGCTGGCCCGGAAGGCGACAAACGGCATCGGCAAGCCAAGCCCCCTTGGTTCCGCCGCCGGCTCTCCGATAGATTGCGCGTCACGGGAGCGCCCACGCCCCGCCTCCGGTCATGCACCGCCGCCCTTCCGAACCGACCCCGACGAGCCCCGGACGGCCCCTGGTCACGGCCAGGCCCGACGGCGAGCGCCTCGCCCGACCCTGGGAGCCGCTCGGACGCGCGCTGCTCGACTATCTCGACGGCGATCTCGAAGCGGCGCCGGTGGTGAGCATCGACGGCGGTCTGCGCCACCGCTTCCCCGCCGCCGAGCTGTTCCGCGCCGAGGGTCTGCCGCCGGCGGAAGAGCTGGCCCTCGACCTGGCCCGCGGCCGCGTCCTCGACGCCGGAGCCGGCGCCGGGGCTCATGCCCTGCTCCTCGAAGCCCAGGGTCTCGAGGTCGTCGCCCTCGACCTCTCTCCCCTGGCCGCCGAGGTGATGCGCCGCCGCGGTCTTCGCGACGTCCGCTGTGGAGACTTGCTGGCACTCCGTGGCGAGACCTTCGACACGATCCTGCTGCTGATGAACGGCGCCGGTCTTGCCGGTGACCTCGCGGGCCTCGAGCCCTTCCTCGAGCGCTGCCGCCGGCTGCTCCGGCCCGCTGGCTGTCTGCTCGTCGACTCCTCGGACCTGCGCACCACCAGCGACCCCAACGAGCTTGCCATCCTCACCGAGCGCCTGCGCCGCGGCCGCTACTTCGGCGAGGTGATCTTCCGCATGGAGTATCGTGACCTGGTCGGCGAGCCCTTCCCGTGGCTCTTCGTCGATGCGCGGACGCTGCG
>JAGQSE010000808.1:444-2089 GCA_020439725.1 Acidobacteriota bacterium | reverse complement strand
CGGTCTTCAGAGGGGAGGTCTGACGATGTTCGACCTCGACAACTGGCTCGAGATCTACGAAACCCTGCGACGCAACAAGTTGCGCACGCTGCTCACCGCCTTCGGTGTCTTCTGGGGCATCTTCATGCTAGTCCTGATGCTCGGCTCGGGTCGTGGGCTCGAGAACGGCGTCGACGCGGGGTTCGCCAACGGCGCCACCAACAGCTTCTTCCTGTGGACCCGACGGACCAGCATGCCCTACCGCGGCCTGCCCCCGGGCCGGAACTTCGACATGCAGAACGGCGACCTCGAGGCGATCCACGCCAAGCTCCCCGAGGCGCGGATCGTCGCGCCGCGAAACCAATTGGGTGGCTTCGGCGGCGGCAACAACGTCACGCGAGGTGCCAAGTCCGGTGGTTTCAGCGTCATGGGAGACACCCCGGACATCCTCGCGGTGCAGGCGGTCAAGATCCTCGATGGCCGCTTCTTGAACCAGCTCGACCTCGAGCAGAGGCGCAAGGTGGCGGTGATCGGTACACGGGTCCGCGACGTGCTCTTCGAGCCCGGCGAGGAGCCCGTCGGGCAGAGCATCGAGGTCCAGGGCGTCTACTTCAAGGTGGTGGGGGTCTTCGATTCCTTCCAGTCGGGCCAGCGGGCGGATCGCGACGTGCAGACGATCTACATTCCCTTCACCACCTTCCAGGCCGCTTTCAACTACGGCGACCGCATCGGCTGGCTGGCGGTGGTGTCGAAACCGGGCATCCCCGCTTCGGAGGTCGAGACGAGAGTGCGGACGCTGCTCTCGGCCCGTCATCAGGTGGCGCCGCAGGACGAGCGCGCCTTCGGCTCGTTCAACCTCGAGGAGGAGTACGACAAGATCCAGGGCCTCTTCACCGGCATCCGGCTCCTGGTCTGGATCGTCGGCATCGGGACCCTCGCCGCCGGGGTCATCGGCGTCGGCAACATCCTCCTGATCACGGTCAAGGAGCGCACCAAGGAGCTCGGCCTGCGCCGGGCAGTGGGCGCGACCCCCTTCGACCTGGTGGCCCAGCTACTCCTCGAGGCCACGGTCCTGACCTCCATCGCCGGCTACTTCGGTCTGGTCGCCGGGGTGGCGCTGCTCGAGCTCGCCGACGTGGCGGTGAGCAAGGCCCAGCTCACCGCCTTCGTCAACCCCGGGGTGCGTTTCGACAGCGCCCTCCAGGCCCTGGGCATCCTGGTGCTGTCGGGTCTCCTGGCAGGTTTGATCCCGGCGCAGCGGGCGGTGACCATCAGCCCGGTGGAAGCCTTGCGCGCGGAGTGAGCCGCCGCCAGGCCAAGACTCACGAGATCCGGCGGTGCAGCCGAGGGATCTCTCCGAACCCGTTGTCTACACGGTGGAATCGACGATCATGAAGAAGTTCTTCCTCGCCCTCCTCGGACTCGTCCTCCTCGCGGCCTTCGGCGGCACGCTCTACTTTCTGTGGGTCAAGTCCCAGGCCAAGCCGGTGGTCTACAAGACCGAGAGCCCGTTCATCGCCACCATCGTCCACAAGGCGGTGGCGACGGGTTCGGTGGTGCCGCGCAAGGAGGTCGAGATCAAACCCCAGGTCTCGGGCATCGTCGAGGAGCTGTACGTCGAGGCCGGTGAGAAGGTGAAGAAGGACGACCTGTTGGCCAAGGTCAC
>JAGQSE010000808.1:0-271 GCA_020439725.1 Acidobacteriota bacterium | reverse complement strand
TGGCGTTGATCCGCGAGGGTGCGCGCAAGAAGGCCGGCCGGACGACCAACACGCTGGTGCGCGCGACGGTTCCCGGGATGGTTCTCGAGGTGCCGGTGGAGGAGGGCGACTCGGTGATCGAGGCCAACACCTTCAACGACGGCACCACCGTCGCCACCGTCGCGGACATGGACGAGATGATCTTCGAGGGCAAGGTCGACGAGTCCGAGGTCGGCAAGCTGCGCGAGGGCATGGACCTCGAGCTGACCATCGGCGCCATCGAGGAGGAGCG
>JAGQSE010000044.1 GCA_020439725.1 Acidobacteriota bacterium | reverse complement strand
ACAGCCCCTGAGGCGACCGCCGAGCCCGCCGACGAGCCAACGGGCACGGCCCCGGACACGACGGCGGAGAGCGACGACGTCGCCGAGGGCGAGACGCCGGCCGCCGCCGAGGAGACCGCGGCCGCCGAAGCCCCCGACCCGACAGCAGAAGCCGCATCCGAGCCCGAGGCAGCCGCCACAGCCGCTTCCGAGACCCAGGGCGAGACTCCCGCCGAGGGTGAGCCCGCCGCCGAGACCAAGACCGAGGCCCCGGGCGAACGCCGCGAGCGTCACCTGGCGGACACCTGCCGCCGCGCCGAGGAGCTCGCTGGGGTCGAGGCCTACAAGGGCTTCGAGCGCAAGTGGCGCAAGATCCAGGAGCGCTGGCAGGAGCTGACCCAGGACGAGCCCGCGCCGGAGGCCCTCGAGGAGCGCTTCAAGACCGCCTCAGCGGCGGTCGAGCAGCGTCGCGAGCAGGAGGCCGATCGCCAGGCGCAGCGTCGCACCGACAACCTGGCGCGGCTCAAGGGCCTCACCGAGCGCATGGAAGCCCTGGGCGGCACCGAGGAGCTGAGCCTGCGCAAGGCGCACCGCACCAACCGCGAAGCCCAGCTGGCGCTCCGCAACCCCGGCCCGCTACCCGCCGGTGACGAGGCCGCGAGCCAGTGGGCCGACCTCAAGCAGCGTCTTCAGGCCGCCTACGACGCGCTGGCCCCACGGGTCGCCCAGCTCGAGCAGGAAGAGGAATGGAAGCGCTGGGCCAACGTGCCTCTGCAGGAAGAGCTGTGCGAGCGCATGGAGGCGCTGGCCACCGACGAGGACCTGGGGCACGCCGCCGGCGAGCTACGCCGGTTGAGTGAGGAGTGGAAGAAGGTCGCCAGCGCGCCGCCGGAGAAGTCGGAAGAGCTGTGGCAGCGCTTCCGTACCGCTCGTGAGGCCGTCCGTGAGCGCACCAAGGACTTTTTCGACGAGCAGAAGAAGCAGCGCCAGGACAACCTCGACAAGAAGCGCGAGCTGGCAGAGAAGGTCGAGGCCCTCGCAGAGTCCACCGACTGGAAGCAGACCGCGGAGGAGATCAAGCAGCTCCAGGCGGAGTGGAAGGCCGTCGGTCCCGTGCCACGCAAGCACTCGGACACCATCTGGAAGCGCTTCCGGACGGCCTGTGACCAGTTCTTCGACCGCCGCAAGACCTTCTACGACAGCCTGCACCAGGAACGGATGGACAACTTCGACAAGAAGCGTGCCCTGGTCGAGCAGGTCGAAGCCCTCGCGGAGTCCACCGACTGGGATCAGACCACCGAGAAGATCAAGCGGCTCCAGGCCCAGTGGAAGAGCGTCGGCCCCGTACCGCGCAAGCATTCGGAGTTGGTGTGGAAGCGTTTCCGCAAGGCCTGCGACACCTTCTTCGACCGGCGGAGCCGGCGTCACGAGGTCGGTCTCGAGGACAACCTCAAGAAGCGTGAGGAGCTGATCGGCGAGCTCGAGGCGCTGCTGCCCAAGGCGCCCGCCAAGGCCGAGGCCACGAAGCCCGCGGAGCCCACATCCGAGGCGGCCCCAGCCGTGGAGACTCCAGCCGAAGAGACCACCGACGAGGGGGCGCCGACCGAACCCGCCACCGAAGGCGAGGCGGCTGCAGAGGCCACCACCGACGAGGCGGCCCCGAGCGAAGCCGGCGCCGAAGCCGAGGAGCCCGCCGCCGAGCCTGCCGAGGTCGAGGAGGTCGCCGAGGCCTCCGCCGTCTACGAGGCGGAGCCGGCGATGCCCGCGGACCTCGCCGGGTCCGTGCAGCGGATCCGTGACGCCTGGCGCCAGGCCGGCGACGTTCCCACCCGCCACGTCCCGACCCTCGAGAAGCGCTGGTCCGAGGTCAGTGACCGGCTGGTCGAGGCCTATGGTGAGCACCTCGCCGGCACCGACCTCGACCCGATGGCGAACCAACGCAAGCGCGAGCAGCTGGTCCAGCGCTACGAGGAGCTGGTGACGGAGTGGCGCAAGCAGCGGGACGAGAAGCCCCAGGAGCCTTCGCTCCAGGACCTCGCCGCCCAGCTCAAGGCCGCCCTGGCCGCCAACACGATCCGTGGGGCCGGTGGCCGCGCCGCCGACGACGCCTGGCAGCAGGTACGACAGAAGGCCGGTCGCATCGAGGAGAGCTGGAGCCGGATCCCCGGCAAGCCCGATCCCGAGGTCGCTGCGCGCTTCGAGAAGGCGCGCAAGGAGCTCGCCCACCTCCAGCCGTCGGCGGCCAGCTGACGCTCAGACCTTCTTGTTCTCGAAATTCGGGACCGGGCCCGCCCGCGCAATCGCGCGCGGCGGGCTCGGTGCTTTCAGGCCCCGGCGAGAGCCTCGCCGTCTTCACCGTCCGGCGGCGCGACCACGACCCCCCGGCGGCTGCGGCCGTCGATGTAGGCGGTGACCGGCCGCGGCAGGGTGACGTGACGGAGGCGCTTGTCCTCGAACACCGCCGGTAGCGAGTCGAGGAAACCCAGGTCCAAGAGATCGTCGGCGCTCGCCGCGTCGACGGTGAAATACCCCGTGCGCAACGCGGTCAGGTTGTGGAAGAAGTGTGTTCCCTGCGAGGGGTCGATGTGCGAATTCAGCTGCTCGACTTCGACGATGACCCGCGCCGAGGAGACCTGCCGCCAGGCCACGGGCAGCCCGAGCCAGGGGTCCGCGGTGCCCCAGCGCCCGGGACCGATCAGGACATAGCCCTCGTGCCGTGCCGCCAGCTGGTGGTTGACCCGACCGACCAGGCCCGCGAGCTCGGTGCTGTTGGAGAAGTCGTAGCCCCGGGGGTCGATGTAGACCACGTGGCGCAGGTCCTTGATCACGCCGTTACCCAGCGCGGACCCGCTCACCAGGACCTCGCCCGAAGCCGCCACCTGATCCAGATCGACCATGGCCTCGTCCGCCGCCACCACCAACGGCCGTAGCTGTAGAACCGCCAGCTCAGGGGGGTGGGCACCGTCCGCCAGGGAGACCGCGAACTCCATCTCGACCTCGGTGCCCATGCCCCGACGCCACAGCTCGAGCAGGCGGTCGAGCGCTTTCGCCAGGGGGAAGCGCTCGTGCTTGAGCACCCCGGCGAAGCTGACGATGCGCGGGCCCGGGCGGTGGATCGTGTCGTAGACGGTGTCGTTCTCGGGGACATAGGTCGAGGCGAGCGGATCGAGGGTTCCATCCGCCTCGGCCACCTCGAGATCGAGCAGCTCGAGGTTGGCGTGGTCGTCGAAGTCCGGATGCCGCCCCTGGGAGCTCAGGTCGAGGGCGTAGAAGTGCCGCTGAGACAGCCGGAGGGCGTCGGCCGGACCGGCCACCTGGGGCAACAGGTGGGGGTGGCGGGGACAGAAGCGCAGCGCCCGGCGCCCTTCGACGATGGCCTGGCCGAAGCCCAGGGCGACGGAGGCGATGCCGTCCTCCGGCTGCATGTACCCCACCGGATAGAAGTTGTGGCTCTGGGCCACCCCCGCGAAGTCCGGGTAGAAGCGGTCGCCGTGGCGCCGTCCGACGAGCCGCTGAAGAACGACCGCCATCTTCTCCTCCTCGTGGCGCAGGCCGTTGGCCTCGAGGTAGCGCCGCGCGTCGGAGGTGAAGACCGAGGCGTAGATCCGGCGGATGGCCCGGGACAGCTGCTCGAAGCGCTGGTCGAGGCTCGGCGCGTCGTTGGGCAGCATCCAGGTCTGGTAGAGCCCGGCCAGCGGCTGGAACTCGGAGTCCTCGTGGAGGCTCGACGAGCGCACTGCGAGGGGATAGTGGACCCGGTCGAGGAAAGCGCGCAGGTCCGCCGCGAGCTCGGGGTCGAGGCGATGCTCGAGGAAGAGCCGCACCACCTCGGCGTCGTCCTCGGCCGCCAATGCCCGCTCCTTGAGGACGTCCCGCTCGCAGAAACGATCGAACCAGTCGGTGCACACCACCGCGGTGCGCGGCGCCGCGATACGAATCCCCGGAAAGTCCTCGTGGATGGGATCCTCGGCCAGCTGATAGCTGACGAAGGCGATGCTGCGCGCCTTCCCTCCCATCGACCCGCTCCCCAGCCGGACGAAGTCGCGGTCGAGGTCGCCACCGCGGCGATACTCGGTGATCTCGCCCCGCTGCCGCCGCTCGAGGAAAGCCGCGAAGGCCCTGACCAGATAGTCCCGCAGCGCATCCTCGGAGCCGAAGTCCGACACCCGGCGCGGCCGTACCTCGAGGGCGAGAGCGAACTCGCTCCGCGCCATCAGCCAGTTCGAGATGTGGTTGCGCTCCCCGTGGTAGCGCAGGCTCTCGGAGGGCACCTTGCGCAGCGCCTCGAGCATCTCGCGCATGTTCTCAGCCCTGCCGAACTCCACCGGCGGCTCACCGTCGGCGGGGGGCAGGTTGAAGACGAAGGGGCCGAAGCCGAGGTCCGAACGCATGAAGTTCCGCAGGTACCGCAGCAGGTCCGGCGAGTTCTTGTCGGCAAAGTGGACGCGCATTCGCGCCGCCAGCTCGCGGTTCTCCGACTGGCTCGACTGCAGCAGCACCGGCACGTCGGGCTGGCGCCCGCGGACCAGACGGATGTACTCGAGGCCGGCGCGGTCGTCGGGCTCGCCGCGGCGCGGGAAGCGCATGTCACAGATCGTGCCCAGGAGGTACTTGTGGTAGCGCTCGAAGAGCTCGGCCCCCTCCTCGTAGTTGCGCGCCAGGAGGATCTTCGGGCGCGCACGCATGCGCTGATGGCGATCGCGCTCGTTGATCCGCTCGGCGAGGAGCGACTTCACCTGCCCCAGCACCTCGCTGTAGATGATCGGCAGGTACGACGAGTAGAAGGACGGCGAATCCTCGACCAGGAGGATCACTCGGACGTTGCCCTCGTGGGTGTCGTGGTCGGCGTTTCGCTGATCCTCGACCGACTTGACCAGCGCCACCAGCAGCTTCGGATCCCCGGTCCACAGGAAGACCTGGTCGAGGCCTTGGGAACGCCCCTGCTGCGAGTAGACCTGCGCGTCGGAGCGGTCGTAGGTGAGCATCGCCACCGGGGTATCCGGGTGGCTCCGCGAGATGCGACCGGCGAGCTGCAGCGGGGTGAGACCAGCGCAGTGGGGCGTGGTCAGGACCAGGTCGTAGGACTGCCTGTCGAGGCGTTCGAAGGCCTCCCCCGCGGTCGAGACGTGGTCGAAGCGCGGCGGCGTCGACAGGTCCATCTCCGCGTACTGACTGAGCAACCGGTCCGCGAACCTCCCGTCCTCTTCGAGGATGAAGCGGTCGTAGGGGCTCGCCACCAGCAGGATGTCCTTCACCAGGAAGGGCATCAGCGAGTGGTAGCCGAAGGGCCGCGGACCGGTGAGCGTCACGTCCGGCTCGTCAGACCAAGCCTTGGTCGAGCATGGCGTTGGCCACCCGCAGGAAGCCGGCGATGTTGGCGCCGTCCACCAGGTTGCCCTTCGAGCCGTAGTGCTCGGCGTGATGGACACAGGTCGAGTGGATGCTGCGCATGATGGCGCGCAGCCGGTCGTCGACCTCTTCCCGGGTCCACGACAGGCGCATCCCGTTCTGGCTCATCTCGAGGGCCGACACCGCGACGCCGCCGGCGTTGGCGGCCTTGGCCGGACCGTAGAGGATCCCGGCGCCGACGAAGGCGTCGATGGCCTCGGGGGTCGACGGCATGTTCGAGCCCTCGGAGACGCAGAAGCAGCCGTTGTCGAGAAGGTGCCGGGCGTCCTGGCCGTTGACCTCGTTCTGGGTCGCGCCGGGAAGTGCGACGTCCGCCGCAACGCTCCACAGCGGATTGTGATCGAGGCTGGGATCGGCGGCCTGGTAGGTGGCGTTAGGGAACTTCTCGACGTACTCGCGGATCCGGCCGCGGCGCTCGTTCTTGAGCTTCATGACGAAGTCGAGCTTGGCCCGGTCGATACCGTCCTCGTCGAGGATGAAACCGTCCGAGTCCGAGAAGGTGAGCACCTTGGCACCGCTCTCGATGGCCTTCTCGGCGGCGTACTGGGCGACGTTGCCCGAGCCCGAGATGAGGCAGCGCTTGCCCTCGAGGGTCTGGCCCCGGGTCGCGAGCATCTCGAGAGCGAAATAGACCTGGCCATACCCCGTCGCCTCGGGGCGGATCCGTGAGCCCCCCCACTCGAGGCCCTTGCCCGTGAGCACGCCCTCGAAACGGTTGGCCAGCCGCTTGTACTGACCGAAGAGGAAGCCGATCTCGCGCCCGCCGACGCCGATGTCACCGGCGGGAACGTCGGTCGAGGCACCGATGTGGCGGAAGAGCTCGCTCATGAAGCTCTGGCAGAAGCGCATCACCTCGGCGTCGGACCGTCCCCGCGGATTGAAGTCCGAGCCGCCCTTGCCACCGCCGATGTTGGTGGTGGTCAGGGCGTTCTTGAAGATCTGCTCGAAACCCAGGAACTTGAGAATGCTCAGGTTGACCGAGGGGTGGAAGCGCAAACCGCCCTTGTACGGCCCGATGGCGCTGTTGAACTCGACGCGGAAGCCGCGATTGACCTGCACCTCGTGCTGGTCGTCCTCCCAGGGGACTCGGAAAATGATCATCCGCTCCGGCTGTACCAGCCGCTCCACGATCTTGGCACGCCGCAGCTCCGGATGCCGATCGAGGACCGGACGGATGGAGTGCAGGACCTCCGCTACGGCCTGAAGGAACTCCGGCTGATCCGGATCCCTCCGCTTCACGATCTCCATGTACTCGTCGATCGAGCTCAAGGCGATACCTCCTCGGACGGTTGGCGGCCGCGCATCGGCCGCGGGTACGGGGTCCGAGCCGGCCGCCAGCATCGAGGGCGGAAGGGGCTCGGCTTTGCTCACACGTCTTGCCAGCTTATCGCGTCGGTCGATTGGCGCGCCCCTCCGAAAGGGTGGCATCGGGCTCCGGCCGCATCTCCTCGAGGACCGGCAGGTCGCGCCGAGGCAGGAGCGCCAACGCCGCCCGCAGGATCGAGCGCTGGAGCGGGGGATCGCCCGGAGCCCCCAGCGGATAGCCCAGCGGGTAGGGGACCACCAGCGCGCGGGGCGGGCCGACGCGGCGCGTGATCCAGGGTAGGAGCGAGATCGCCGTGGTGGCGATGCCCGCGGCTTCGAGCTTGCCTTGAACCAGACCGACCGTCTGGTGACACATGGGTCACACGGGGACGAGGACGACGATCTCGACGCGGTCCTCGAGGAGGCCCTCGACGACCGCCGGCACGCTGTCCCGCATCAACCGTCCCGGTGCCGAGATCGATCCCATGAGCGACACGTGGCGCGGCGCCACCTCGCCGATCTCGCCCGCGGCGACGAGCTCGCGGAGGCGATCCAGGGGCAGAGCCAGGTTGCGGTCGGCGGTGATTCCCGAATGATCGAACGAGTCGCTGCGCTGGTTCTCGACCAGCGTGCCCAGGTCGACGTCGGCGGGCAGCCAACGATAGGAAGGATCACCGCCCCGAAAGTCCGGGTCGAAGGGCGGGTCCCCGGCGGCGGTCAGTCCCGCCGAGCTCACCAGCGCGACGCGGCATTCGCTCATCGGCCTGCCGAGCACGGCGGCGTCGGATTTCTCGGCACGCCGCCACGGATAGGCGCGCAAAAACGCTTGAGATGACAGCTTCAAATCACCAAGACCGGCCATTTCACAACTCCGATCCGCTGTTTCAGAAAATACCTCTTGACACCCGAAGCGACTCAGATCTACCTTCTACCGGTCCAGTCTGGCACACACGCTCCGGAGCCCGTTCCCGACCCATCGGCACGGCGTTCCAGCCCTTGAGGCTCCGGTACCCAAGCGCAGGAGAGACCTTTGGCTCCGCCTCCGGCCATGCCCATGGCCTCGGCCGCTGCGTAGCCACAACTGCTGTTCCGCCGCGAAAACCTTTCTTACCGCGAAGGAACGGATCATCGACTGTCTGTCGCAGGAGGATTGTGGTCCCATGAGCAAGCGTTTCACCCTGTCCGGTGCCATCCTCGCCCTCGCCCTCGCCACCGTGTCGACCGGCCCCGCGAGCGCCGCCGACCTGTCCATGCAGGCCAATGACGGCTTCCAGGACATCCACTTCCTGAGCCCCGACGGCAAGATCCAGCGCGGCAAGCGTTGCGCCGTCCCCAACCCGGGGGCCGACGAGGTCGCCGCGGTGAAGAAGCAGGTCGACGCCTGGATCGCCGAGAACGGCATCATCCCGGACGCCAACATCAACATCCCGGTGCGCTTCCACGTGGTCTACAAGGTCAGCCGCGGCGTCACCACCGGCAACATCCCGCAGAGCTGGATCACCAACCAGATCTCCGTCCTGAACGCGGCCTACGCCGGTACCGGTTTCTCCTTCACCCTCGCCAGCACCGACCGCACCCAGAACAACACCTGGTTCACCGGCTGCTACACCACCAGCCGCGAGAAGCAGATGAAGCAGGCGCTGACCATCGACCCGGCCCACAACCTCAACATCTACACCTGCAGCCCCAGCGGCGGCATCCTCGGTTGGGCCTACTTCCCGAACTCCTACGCCGAGAGCTCCTACTGGCACGGCGTCGTCCTGCTCTACAACTCGCTGCCCGGCGGCTCGGCGGCTCCCTACAACCTCGGTGACACCGCCACCCATGAGGTCGGCCACTACCTCGGCCTCTACCACACCTTCCAGGGTGGTTGCACCTCCCCCGGTGACTCGGTCTCCGACACCCCCTACGAGGCGAGCGCCGCCTTCGGTTGTCCCGCCGGCCGCGACACCTGCTCGAGCGCCGGCCAGGATCCGATCTACAACTTCATGGACTACACCGACGACGCCTGCATGTACCAGTTCACCTCCGGTCAGGTGAGCCGCATGCAGACCATGGTCGCCACCTACAAGCCCAGCCTCTGAGGCTGCGGCTCGCCTCCAGCTCTCTTGAAGGCCGGGGAGTCGCCGTCATGGCTCCCCGGCCTTTCTCTGTCACGGATCCGCCCGTTTTCCCGCTGCCTGTCCCGTCTCCGCCACCGCGGCGCACTCCAGTTTCCGGCAGACACAGAAATACCCCGAAGCGGGTCGTGGATCGTGGCCGTCCCGAGCGGTTGACAAGTCGTCGCTCGCAGACATACCTTTCAGCGGCTGGCGATTCCGAGAATCAGATTGCGATGGGTTGCGGAGGTCTTCATCCCGCGCCCGGCTTCTTTACGCTTGTACTTTAGATATCACCCAGAGAAGCAAGTGACCAATAGATGTCAAGCCACTGGTCGCCGTTCGCTGGGCGATGCCGTGTTCGTAGGCGGATCGTCCGCCTCCCCTGGGGCTGGGATTCCTCGTCCCAACACCCCTTGAACCTGTCCTGCGAGGAGATTTCGAGATGAAGAGACCTGGAATCCTGATGAGCGCAGCCCTGTTGGCCCTGGCCGGCAGCATCACCCCCGCCTCCGTTGCGACGGCGGGTCCTGTCAGCCTGGCGGCCGTAGGCGGCACCCAGGACATTCACTTCCTGAGCCCCGACGGCAACATCCAGCGCGGCAAGCGCTGTGCTGTGGTCAACCCCTCCGCCGACGAGATGTCTCAGGTCAGGAAGCAGGTCGACGCCTGGATCGCCGAGAACGGCACCGCCACGGAAGCGGTCACCAACATCCCGGTCGCCTTCCACGTGATCTACAAGACCCGTCGCGGCACCACCACGGGCAACATCCCGCAGAGCTGGATCACCAACCAGATCTCCGTCCTGAACGCCGCCTACGCCGGCACCGGTTTCTCCTTCACCCTCGCCAGCACCGATCGCACCAACAACCGCAAGTGGTTCGATCGTTGCTACAGCACCGGTACCGAGAGCCAGATGAAGCAGGCCCTCGCCGTCGACCCGGCCCACAACCTCAACATCTACACCTGCAACCCGAGCGGCGGCATCCTCGGCTGGGCCTACTTCCCGAACTCCTACCCGGAAAGCTCCTACTGGCACGGCGTCGTCCTGCTCTACGATTCGCTCCCCGGCGGTGCTGCGGCCCCGTACAACCTCGGCGACACCGCCACCCACGAGGTCGGTCATTACCTGGGCCTCTACCACACCTTCCAGGGCGGCTGTAACGCTCCTGGCGACTCGGTCGCCGACACCCCGTACGAGGCGAGCGCCGCCTTCGGTTGCCCCGTCGGCCGCGACACCTGCTCGAGCGCCGGTGTCGACCCGATCTACAACTTCATGGACTACACCGACGACGCCTGCATGAACCAGTTCACCAACGACCAGGTGACCCGCATGCAGGCCATCACCTCCACCTACCGGCCGAGCCTCTGAGGCGAAACGGTCCGGTCTTCGCTTCCTAGCTCGCTTCAACGCGGCACGGAAGCCTCTGGCGGGGAGTCGCTTCGGCGGCTCCCCGTTTTGCGTCCGGGGAGGCTGCCGAAGGCGTCCTCTCCCAGGGTCTCGCCAGCACTGGTAGTATGAAGGCTCTCCCGAGCACGGCTCCCACCGTGCCGGCTTCAGCGCCATCCGGTTCCGGCTTCAGAGCTCGGCCCTGTCGGAAGGGCCGCCCAGCGGAGGAGGCAAGCTCATGTCCCAGGCAGTCGCGACGAACGATCTCACCACCACCCGCGCCCCCTTCATCGAGGACTCGAAGGGCCGTGGGGACATGTTCATTCCGCAGCCCTACGAGCTCTACAGCGACCGCAACCAGGAGGCTTGGCGCCGCCTCTACGAGCGCATGCTCCCGCGCTGGGAGAAGTACGCCAACGAGCACTTCCTCGAAGGCATCGAGCGGCTCGCCATCGACCCCAAGCAGGTACCGCGCCTCGACGACATCAACCGCTTCCTGAAGCCCTTGACGGGTTTCGAGGCCAAGGCGGTGGCCGGCTACATCCCGGCCTACCGTTTCTTCGACTGCCTGCGCCGCCGCGAGTTCCCGACGACGATCACGATTCGCGACGTCGACACCCTCGACTACCTTCCCGAGCCCGACATCTTCCATGACGTCTCGGGCCACGTGCCGATGCACACCGACAAGGACTTCGCCGAAGCCCTCGTCCGGATCGGCGACGTCGCTCGCACCGCAGCCGAGAAGTACGCGGGTTTCTCCGACCGGGACCGGGCCCTGCGCGAGCTCGACAGCGTCATCAAGGCGCTGGCGCGGTTCTTCTGGTTCACCATCGAGTTCGGGCTCATGAAGCACCCCCAGGGTGGCGTCCGGGTCTACGGCAGCGGGCTCCTCAGCTCCTTTGGCGAGATCGCCCATTCGGTCGACTCACCGGACGTCCAGCGGTATCCCTTCCAGCTCGAGTGGGTGGTCAACCAGTATTTCGAGATCCACCACTACCAGCCGCTACTCTTCGTGGTCGACAGCTTCGACCATCTCTACGGCGAGGCCGAGCGTCTCCGCCAGTGGGTGATGAGCGACAAGGTGGCCAACGTCAGCCCCGGCGAGCCGCTGGTCAACGCCGAGGACCTGCGCTCCTTCCTCGACGCGGTCTGAACCTTCCGCGCCTCCTGGGCGCTGCTAGACCAGAGCGTCGATGGCCCGGGCGAGCACGAAGTCCTTGTCGCTGATGCCGCCGACGTCGTGGGTCGACAGGTGGATGCGCACCTGGTTGTAGACGTTGCACCACTCGGGGTGGTGGCTCATCGTCTCCGCGACCAGCGCAACCCGGGCCATGAATCCGAACGCGGTGACGAAGTCGTCGAACCGAAACTCGCGATAGAGCTTGCCGTCGTCGAGCTGCCACAGCTCGAGGTCACGGAGCATTCCCCGAACCTCTTCTTCGTTCAGTTTCTGGTTGCCCATCGGTTCTCCTTTCGGTCGAGCGGTCGTCAGGTCTAGAGGATGAGAAACGGCCCGCGACGGCTCGATACCGCCACGGGCCCGTAGGAAAGGGCGAGAGGACCGCCGACGATCAACCGCCGGCGGCTTGCTCGACGACGATTTCGCGGTCGGGCGCGGGCACGGGCACTTCCTGCTCCGCACCGCCGGGCCAGATCACCTTGAGCGAGTCGATGGCGCTCGTCCCACCGAGACCGAAGGTCACGGGCAGCTCGACCTGCGAGATGTAGCTGCGTGTCGGCATCACCTGCCGCCGCTGCGTCACGCCGCCGGCGACCAGCTCGATCCACGCGCCGATGGCGTCGCGATTGACCCCTTGAGCCGGGTCTCCCTCGAGCCGTACGCGCAGCCAGTGGTGGCCCAGGGTCTGGTCGTTGCGCAGCACCAGGGGAGAACCCGCGATCTGCGTCAGCACCAGGTCGAGATCGCCGTCGGCGTCGATGTCGGCGAAGGTGGCGCCGCGTCCGACGATGGGCGTCGCCAGGTCACCGGTCTCCGCCGGCGGCACCGGTACGAAGGTCTGGCGCGCGTCGGGGCCAGCGTTCCAGAACAGCTGCGCCGGCTGACGATAGCTCTGGCTCGGGTCGACGGTGGCGATCTCGTCTTCCAGATGACCGTTCGACTGGAGCAGGTCGAGCCGTCCGTCGAGGTCGTAGTCGAGGAACAGCACGCCGAAGCTCAGCATCCTGCGGGTCGGTGCGCCGATGCCCTCGGTGATCGACTCGTCGGCGAAGATCGACGGATCGTCCTGGGCGACGTAGACCGAGGTCATCTCGTTGGCGAAGTTGCCGATGGCGAAGCCAAGGTCCTCGTCGTTGCGGTAGTAGGCGCTGTCGATGCCCATGGCGCCGGTGGCCTCGCCGTTGCGGCCGTAGGCCACGCCGAGGAGCGTCCCCTCCTCCGAAAAGGTGCCGTCGCCGCGGTTGTGGAAGAAGAAGTTGCCCACCGTGTCGTTGGCCACCAGCAGGTCGATCCAGCCGTCGCCATCGACATCCGCCGGCGCCACGCCCAGCGCTTTCCCTGCCGGCACGCCGGTGGCCGGGTTGGTGATCTGGATCCCCGCCTTGGCGGACACGTCCTCGAAGGTGCCATCTCCACGATTGTGGTAGAGGTACGAGTGCGCTCCCTCGTAGTTGACCGGCGGCCCGTAAGCGCGGCCGACGCCGGTGAGCCGGTAGTCGATCTCGAAGTCGATGTCCTTCGACCAGCGGACGTAGTTGGCGACGAAGAGGTCGAGGAAGCCGTCGCGGTCGTAGTCGAAGAAGGCCGCGCTCGAGCTCCAGGCTTGGTCGTCCCCGCCGACCCTCGCCCGCGCGGTGACGTCGGCGAAGCGGCCGCCCTCGTTGTGCAGCAGGCGGTTGCCGCCGACGGCGGAGACGAAGAGGTCCTGCCGGCCGTCGTTGTCGTAGTCGCCCACCGCGACGCCCATGCCATAGAGCTCGAGGTTCGCGCCGGTAGCGGCACTGACGTCGGTGAAACGGTCGCCGTCGTTCCGGTAGAGCGCGCTGGTCGGGCGTGGGGAAACCGGTGGATCCTGCGGCCAGGCCGTGCCGTTGACGAAGAAGAGGTCCTGGTCGCCGTCCCCGTCATAGTCGAGGAAGGCGACCCCGCCTCCCATGCTCTCGGGCAGCAGCTTGTCCCCCCGCGCACCGTTGAAGTGCCGGAACCCGACTCCCTCGGCGGCGGCCACGTCGGTGAAGCGCACCGCGGTCGGATCGACGGCGGCCTCGGGCACCGCCTCCGGGGCCGAGGCGGCGATGTCCTGAGCCGGTGGCGCCTCGACGGGACGCTTCAAGAAAAACCAGACGGCGAGGATCACCAGGCCGATCAGGGCGAAAACCACCAGCGAGCCCCAGAACGCCCGACCGATGATCCGGTCGTCGGCGGGAACCCACTCCTCGTCGGGTACCTGACCCGCCGGCCGGTCTTGGGTTTCCTGGACCGGGCGCTTGTCGGAATCACTCATCGGAGCCTCCCGCGCCGACCACGGGCGCTCGATCATTCGCTCGCAGGGGTTCGAGACTCGCCACCACCGCCGGAGCCCCGGTGCCTTCGGCCTCCGCGGCGGGCTGCGACGCCTGTTCCTGGGCGGCCGCCGGCTCGGCGGTCGCGGCGGTTTCGGTCTTGGGAGCCGGGACCGCCAGCAGCTCGTACGGGGCCGCGCGCCGCGGACCCGGGGTCATCTCGTAGGCGCCCTCGCGCTCCAGGTCATAGAGGACGATGGCATCGGCGGCGTGGTCCGCCGCCGGGTCCGCTGCTCGCGCGATGGCGATGGCCCGGTCGCGGGCGTTGTCGTCGGGCCGGTAGCGCTGGTAGAGCTCCGCGTGCTCAGCCGCCTTCTCGGCCTCACCGAGCTGACGGTAGACCAGATCGAGATTGAAGTGCGCCGACACGTTCTCGGGGTCCAAGACCAACGCCTTTTCGAAATAGCCCACCGCCTCGCGCAGGATCTCGTCGCGGCGCACCTTCCGGCTCGGGCCCCGCTCCTGCTTGGCTCGCTCGACCAGGGTCTGGCCGAGCTCGGTGAGCAAGCGGTAGTCCTTGCTGAAGTCGAAGCCGCGGGCGCGCATGTCGGCACTGTCACCCTCGAGGATGCTCTTGAAGTTGCCGATGGCCTCCTCGAGGAAGCCGTTCTGCTTGTTGACCTCACCGGTGAACCACGCGACCGACCAGGGTGGCGCCGGCGGATCGAAGTCCGCGGCCCGGCGCAGCGCCGCGATGGCCTGGTCCTGCACCGTCCCCTGAGCCAGGTAGACCCGAGCCAGGTTGAGGGGACCGTCGGGCCTGCCTAAGGCCTCGACGTGCCGGAAAGCGTCCTCCGCCTGGCGCAGCTCGCCCTTCGACGTCCCCCCCTTGCGCAGCAGGCCGATGCCGTAGTCGTTCCAGCGTTGCCACTCGGGGAAGTCGGGCGCCGCCGCCTCGGCCGGCCCACCGCTCACCGGGAAGGTCACGGTGTCGGTGGCCAGCGTCAGGATCGGCAGCTGGTTGACGTAGTCCTCGCCATAGACGTAGTCGAGGTACTTGCTGTCGAACTTGCGGTACTGGAGCCGTACCTCGACGGTGATGGGCTCGACCACGTCGCGCGGTACGTGCAGGCGGTAGTGGACCACGTCTCCGGCACCGGGCGGGATCTGGTGGTTGTAGAGCGGAACGAAGATGTCCTCGGCATTCCGCCGGTCGATGCGGTTCCCGTCCCGGTCGAGCATGTAGATGTTGACGAAATGGGACCACGGGTCCACCTCGTTCGACTCGTTGAGGCCGCCGCTCCGGCCGATCACCCGATCGCCGCTCTTGACCAGGAGGTCGAGCCAGATCTCGTTCGAATCGGCCGTCCCCTGGGTGAAGAGGTGCCCCATCTTGACGGTGCGGATGACCGTGTCGAGGAGATAGTCGCGTCCCGGCGCCAGCACCGGCACCTGCGGCCGGACGGGCGCCGACAACGGACCGTCGATGGTGCCGCCTTCACGCACTCCGAAGACGTCGACACGCATGACGCCTTCGTTGAACGCGCGCTGCTTTTCGTTGACCCAGGGTTCGAGATCCACCAAGGCCGGGATCCCGGTGTTGGCACCGACAAACTGGTGGTCGTGGATCTTGGTCACGCCGGTGCCGTCGAAGTCGCGGGCAGCGAACTGGTCGGACGGCTCGAAGGGCATGTGACAGCCGTTGCAGTTCTGCTCGGCCTTGGGGGGATAGTAGAAGCTCGTCACCCCGTGGCCGGACACGCCGCTGAGCAGGAAGGAATCGTAGTGATTCTGACCCCGCAGCCATTTATAGCCGTTGAGCTCCGGCGGCAGATGCACCTTGTGACAGCTGCTGCAAAACTCGGTGGACGTGTGCAGCGGCTTCAAGAAGGTCCGCTTGTGGAACTCGGGCTTGGCCTTGACCAGCTGGCGGTTGACCCAGCGCAGCGTCTTGTTGTCGCTGAAGGCGAAGGGATAGTGGACCGGCTCCTCGATGGTGTAGTCGGCGTTTCCCTTGACGCTGTTGATGTTGGTGATGGCGTGGCAGACCGTGCAGGTGATGCCCGCCTTCGCCGTCGGATCGTGGACGTCGTCGAAGTTGGGATCGTCGAACTTGCCCGAGAAAAACACCACCGGATCGTGACAGCCGGCGCACCAGCGCGCCGCCTGGACCTCGCCGTCCCGCTCCAAAGCCATCTGCCGCGTCTGCCGCACTGAGAACAGATAGGGCGGGTTGTTGAAGGAGCTGAAGCGGTGAACGCTCGACGCCCAGCCCTTGTGACTGTCCTCATGGCACTCGGCGCAGTACTGGTCGTTCATCAGGATGCGCTCGGGGATGAAGTCTCCGGTGCCGGTGCGCGCCAGCGAGGGGAAGAAATAGCGCTCGCCGGATGTCGGGCCGACGACGTTCCACCGCCGCGGATCCTGCGCCTGGAGGATCAACAGCCCGCCGGCGAAGACCCCCGCGACCACCGCCCAGCGCAGACCCGTCTTCCACTTGATCCGGCGACCCGCCAGACGGTGGAGGATGAAGAGCCACGCGGCGAGGAGCGGTGTGATGACGTGGGCCCAGTAGAGCGCGCTGCGCGCCGCCTGGTCCTTGATGACGATCACGCCCTCGATCCGCGTCAGCAGGATGCCGGTGGCGAGCAGCACCAAGGCCGCGACGAACAACCCGTAACCCACGCGAATCGCCCGGCGGTTGGGCCGGTTGCTGGCGTTCTTGATGTGGAAGATCCCGAACAAGACCACCGGCAGCACCAGCGCCAAACCCAGCACCAGGTGCACGATGAACATGATCAGGTAGAACCAGTTTTGGTAGGTCTGCCCCCGCGCCCATTCGAGGACGTGGACACCCACCAGGTAGGACGAGTTGACTGCCAGCAACGCGAACAGGCCAAAGACGACCGCCAGCAGCTTTTTGAGGCGGGGCCCCACGACGGGGACATAGCGTTGCCGCTTGGTTTCTGAGCTTCCGAAGAGAGTCATGTTGGAGTTCCTCGGGGTCTCGGGTGATCACCGGCGGGCGCCGGTGGGACCGTCGCCGCCCGCCGGCGGCGCTCCTCGGCACATGGCCCGACTAACCCCGCGACGCCCTGTGCTGCCAACAGAGGTCGCTACCGGGGAGGGGCCTTCGGCTGCACCGCGTCCCGTCGGCCTTGACGGCTCGGCACCGGTCGACCGGTGCCGGACCTTGCGCACGCGTCCCGGAGGCACCTCTCTCGAGGCGCCAGGCCAGCGAGATCAATCCCGCCAGGAGCGAGAGGCCGACGATTCGGCGCAGCATGGGCGGAGTGTATCGCGTTCGTCGGAAAGGCCAAGGGCCCTCGACGACGCGGGCCGGCGGCGGTCAGACGCGCATCAGGACCGAGCCCCAATGAAGCCCGGCGCCCAGCGCCGTGAAGCTCACCAGGTCCCCGGGCTGCGCCTTGCCCTCGGAGCGGGCTTCGTGGAAACACAGGGGGAGGGTGGCGGAGGTGGTGTTGCCGTACTTCTGAATGTTGTTGAAGACCTTCTCCGGTGCCAACCCCAGCATCTTGGCCGCCGCCTCGTTGATGCGCAAGTTGGCCTGGTGCATGATCAAGAGATCGAGGTCGTCCACCCCGTAGCCGTGTTCGCCGAGGAGCTCTCGCGTCACCTCCGGCATGCGCGTCACCGCCAGCTTGAACACGGCGCGGCCATCCATCACGGGCACGGTCGCCGCGGCCTTGATCTGCTCGTGGCTGACGAAAGGCCGGTGGCCGGAGCCGCCGCCGGGGACGTAGAGGATGTCCTTGTGGTTGCCGTCACCGAGCATCCTCGACCCCAGGATGCCGCGACCGTCGTCCGCGGTGTGGGCGCGGAAGACCATCGCGCCGGCACCGTCGCCGAAGAGCACCAGGAGATGGCGGAACTGCGAGTTCCACTCGAACTCCTCGGGCTCGAGGGGCCCGGTCTCGGGCTGATAGAGCGCCTCCCAGGTGCGCTCCGAGAAGGGCATCAGCGAGGTATGGACGTCGCTGCCGACGAGGAGCACGGTGCGCGCGATGCCGCTCTTGATCAGCGC